>JANOAQ010000379.1:0-1520 GCA_031411195.1 Burkholderiaceae bacterium
CCACACCGGACACACCTTTGACGAATCAGGCGCCTGGTCGGCCCAGGGGCAGGTGGATGCGGCCTTGCTGGCCCGCCTGCTGGCCGAACCCTACTTTCACCGAACGCCACCCAAGAGCACCGGCCGCGACCTGTTCAACCCTGGCTGGCTGCAGGCCATGCTGGACGATGGCCGGCAACGCAGTGCTGTCGACGTGCAGGCCACGCTGGCCCAGTTGACGGCCGACGCCGCTGCACACGCCGTGCACCAGCACCTGCCGGCCGCGCAGCGCCTGCTGGTGTGCGGTGGCGGCGCCTTCAACGCCGACCTGATGCGGCGCCTGGCCCTTGGGCTGCCCGGTTGCCCCGTTGAAACCACCGACAGCGCCGGCTTGCCGCCCATGCAGGTGGAAGCCGCCGCCTTTGCCTGGCTGGCCCAGGCCTTTCTGCAACGCCGGCCAGGCAACCACCCGGCGGTAACCGGTACACGCGGCCCGCGTCTGCTGGGCGCCCTCTACCCCTGCTGAATCTGCGCATTCGGTGGCGCCCTCGGGGCTCTGCCCAAGCGCCCCCGCACCGTCCAGGCCTTGCGCTTTGCCGTATAAACCGCATCTAACCCCGATCACCCCACCAACCTTGGCAGACACACATGAGTGACGTTCAACAACGCATCGGCAGCATCGTGAAGGGCGGCCGCGTCGTGCTGTTCATGAAAGGCACCGCGCAGTTTCCGCAATGCGGCTTCTCGGGCCGCGCCATCCAGTTGCTGAAGGCAGCCGGCGCCAGCGAGATCAAGACCGTCAACGTGCTGGAAGACGACGGCATCCGCCAGGGCATCAAGGAATACGCCAACTGGCCCACCATCCCGCAGCTCTACATCGACGGTGAATTCGTCGGCGGCTCGGACATCATGATGGAGATGTACGAATCGGGCGAGTTGCAGCAGTTGATCAACAAGTGAGCCCTGGCGGCGCGCCACGCCTGGTCGTCGGCATCACCGGCGCCAGCGGCGCGGTCTACGGCGTACGGCTGCTGCAACGTGCGCGCGCCCTGGGCCTGCAAACACACCTGGTGGTCACCCCCGCCGGTGTGCTCAATGCCCACCACGAACTCGGTCTTGGCCGTTCAGCGCTCGATGCCCTGGCCGACCGGTCGTACGCCCCGGCCGACATTGGCGCCTGCGTCGCCAGCGGCAGCTTCGACACCGCCGCCATGGTGGTGGCGCCCTGCTCGATGAAGACCCTGGCGGCCATCGCCCACGGCTTTGGCGACAACTTGCTCACCCGCGCGGCCGACGTCACGCTCAAGGAGCGCCGACGCCTGATCCTGATGGTGCGCGAGACGCCCTTCAATCTGGCCCACCTGCGCAACATGACCGCGGTGACCGAAATGGGCGGCGTGATCTTTCCGCCGCTGCCGGCGTTCTACGACCGGCCGGCCAGCATCGACGCGATGGTCGACGGCACGGTCGAGCGGGTGCTGTCCTTGCTCGGAGTCGCAGCGGCGGCGCCGCGGGCGTGGGGCGGCCTTTGAATTCGCGAT
>JANOAQ010000380.1:0-11973 GCA_031411195.1 Burkholderiaceae bacterium
TGGCCGCTGGCGTTGTCGATCAGGCCCTTCATGGCCTGCGCCACCGGATCATCGCCCTGGGTCACGCCGGAGGCTGAAAACCCCAGCTTTGCGGCGGCGTCTTCCCGCATTGCGTCGGCCGACTTCTGCACGATGCGCGCCGGGATGCCGACGGCCGTGGCGCCCGCAGGCACGGCCTGCATCAGCACGGCATTGCTGCCCACCCGGGCGCCATCGCCCACGGTGAAGCCGCCCAGCACCTTGGCACCGGCGCTGACGATCACGCCCTTGCCCAGGGTGGGATGCCGCTTGGTGCCTCGGCCCAGTGACGTGCCGCCCAGCGTGACGCCCTGGTAGATGGTGCAGTCGTCGCCGATCTCGGCCGTTTCGCCGATGACCACGCCCATGCCGTGGTCGATGAAGACGCGCCGGCCCAGGGTGGCGCCGGGGTGGATCTCAATGCCGGTGAAAAAGCGGCCCAGGTGCGACAGAAATCGCCCCAACCAACGCAAGCCATGCGTCCAGGCCATATGGGCCCAGCGGTGCCAGATGACCGCGTGCAAGCCCGGATAACAGGTGAGCACTTCCCACATCGAGCGCGCAGCAGGATCGCGCTCACGGACGCAGGCAATGTCTTCACGGAGGCGGCTGAACATGGTGATTCCAGCAGGAGGGGGCTGGTCAGTGTAGTGCGGCCCTGCACTGGCTGCAGACAACCCTGGTCACAGGCCCTGCAGCGCTTGCCGCACAGCGCGTGGGGCCAAACAGCGCTTGCGCCATCCGGGTGCGCCCTACACTGCGGCGGTGCAGCAAACGCGTGTTTCCTACCCTTCCGCCACGGCCACTTTGGTCCTGGCACTGGCCATGGCCTCCGGCTGGGCCGCCGGCAAACCAGCCGCCACGCCACCGGGCCTGCCGGCGTCGGCCGCGGTGGTGCCCGATGCCGTCGACAATACCGCGCCCGTCGCCCCCTCGGGCGCCGGCCAGCGCATCTATGCCGACATGCGCCAGCGCCTGCTGCAGGTGCGCACCCTGCTCAAGACCCAGGACAGCCAGTCGTCGGTGGGCTCGGCGTTTCTGGTCACGCCCGACGGCCACCTCATCACCAACTACCACGTGGTCAGCAGCTTTGCGCTGGCGCCGCAACGCCACCGCCTGGTCTACGCCACGGTGGATGGCCAGCAAGGTGCCCTGCAATTGCTGGCTTTCGACGTGGTGCACGACCTGGCCTTGCTCAAGCCGGTGGACGCCACGCCGCTGCGCGGCAAGGGCGCGGTGCCCTTCCGCCCCGAAAGCGACGTGCTGGCACGTGGCGCACGTATCTTCGCGCTGGGCAATCCGCTGGACGTGGGCTTTGCCGTCACCGAAGGCGGCTACAACGGCCTGGCCGAGCGGCACTACCTGCCAACGCGGTTTTTTGGCGGATCGCTCAGCCCGGGCATGAGCGGAGGCCCGGCTCTCGATGCCCAGGGCCGCCTGGTGGGTGTGAACGTGGCCGCCCGCCGCGATGGTGAGCAGGTGAGCTTTCTGGTGCCTGCCGATGCCGCCCAGGCCTTGCTGGCACGTGGCCGCAATGCCGCACCGATCACCCAGCCGGTGCATGGCGAGATTGCCCGCCAGTTGCTGGATCACCAGGCCGGCCTGGTCGACCGCTTCATCGCCCAGCCCTGGCGCCCGGCCGGCCACCCGCGCTACAAGGTGCCGGTGCCGCAAGAAACCTTCATGCGCTGCTGGGGCAATGGCACGGCCACGGCCACCCGCGGGCTGCTGTTCGAGCGCAGTGATTGCACGATGGACAGCGCCGTCTTCATCGACGGCAGCCTGCGCAGTGGCTACCTCACCGTTCGGCACGAAACCTACGACGGTGGGCAAATCGGCACGCTGCGCTTTCAGCAACGCTACGGGGCCAGCTTTCGCAACGAGCCCATGGGCAGGAACGACCGCCACCGGGTGGCGCCGCGCTGCACCGAGCGAACCGTCGACCGCACCGGCCTGCCCTTGCGCGCCGTAGTCTGCCTGCGGGCCTACAAGAAGATGCCCGGCCTGTTTGACCTGTCCGTGCTCACCGCCTCGCTCGATGGCAATCAAGCCGGCGTGCAGGGCCGGCTCGACGCTTTTGGCGTCAGCTTCGAAAACGCCCAGCGCCTGACCCACCACTACCTGGAAGGCTTTGCGTGGACCGCCGCCCCGAAGACCGCCTCGCGCTGATCGAGCTGATCGACCGCGACGGCCGGGTGCGCCGGGCGGTGGACGTGCACGACTGGCCGGTGCGCCTGGGCCGGGCGCTGGACAACACCGTGGTGCTCGACGACCCGCATGTGGCGGCCCACCACGCCACCTTGCTGGCCGACGAGCAAGGCCGCCTGAGGGTCGAAGCCGGTGCCAGCCTGAATGGGGTGGCGCTGGGCAAGCGCCGCTTGCAGGCCGGCGACAGCGCCACGCTGGCGGCCGATGCCGCCTTGCTGCTGGGTACCCAACGCCTGCGGGTGCGCCTGGCGGGGGGTCTGGCGGGGGGGTTGGCGGGCCGTCTGCCGGTGGGGTTGGCCGGCGATCCGCCTTCGGACCTGCCCGCCGAACTGCCCCTGGCCGCGCCTGGGCTGGGCATGGGCGCCCTGGCCGCCTTGGCTGCCACCTGGCTGGCCTGGCAAGTGGCGCAACGCTGGGTGCAGCTCGACCCCGGGGCCGATCTGGAAAAGTGGCTGCCCTGGCTGCTGGGCCTGCCCACCGGCCTGGCCGTGTGGAGCGGCGCCTGGGCCCTGGGCTCCAAGCTGTTTCGCCATGGGTTCGACTTCAGCCACCACGCCGCCATCGCCTTGTCGGTGATGCTGGGTTACGAGGTGCTGGACATGGCCCTGCCCCTACTGGCAGCCACCGCCGACCTGCCGCTGCTGGCCATGGTGTGGCGCCAGTGGGGCGCACCGCTGGCCGTGGCGGTGCTGCTGCGCGCCCACCTGCGTCAATTGCTGCCGCAGCGGCCTCGAACGGTCAATGCCAACGTGCTGGCCCTGCTGCTGGCCAGCCTGGCCGTGACCAGTGCCGTCAACTGGCGCCAGCAAGGCCGCCTGCTGAGCGAACCCTACATGGCCAGCCTGCCCTTGCCTGCCCTGCGCTGGGGCCCGGTGTCCGACCCGAAGTTGCTGGATGCCGACCTGGCCCGCCTGCGCCCGGTGCTGGAAGAGCGGGTCAAGCAAAGCGCCGACGACGAGCCCGAAGACGAGCCGGCCGAGCGTTGAGCGCACGGCCCGACATGCCACTTCAGCCCGTTTTTTTTACTTGCCCCACCGCCCGGGCGATGCCGCGCAGGATGTGCACTTCTTCTTGCGTCGGCTGGGCGCGGTTGAGCAACTGCTGCAGCCGCGGCATCAGGCGTTTGGGCGCTACCGGGTCGAGAAAGCCGATGGCTTCGAGCACCTGCTGCCAATGCTCGAGCGCGCCGGCCAACTGCGCGCCATCGGCCAGCGCCGGCTCGGCGGTGCGTGGCTGCACCGCGTAGGCGCCCAGGGCGCAGCGCCAGTCATAGGCAATGCACTGAAGCGCCTGCGCCAGGTTGAGCGAGCCGTAGTCGGGTGCCGACGGGATGCTCAGGCACACATGGCAGCGCCACACGTCCTCGTTGCGCATGCCGAAGCGTTCGCTGCCGAAGACGAAGGCCACCCGCTGCGTGCCGGCGGTCACCTCGGCCGCCAGGGCAGGCAAGCGATCCCGAGGTGCGAAGGTGGGCGGGCCGAAGTCGCGCGGCGTCATGGCCGTGGCGCAGGCGAAAGTGATGCCATCCAGCGCCTCGGCCAGGCTGGCCACGGTGCGGGCACGCACCAGGATGTCGGCCGCGCCGCTGGCCATGGCCACCGTCTCTTCGCGGCTGAGCACATCGTCGAAGCGCGGCGCCACCAGCACCAGGTCGCTGAAGCCCATCACCTTCATCGCCCGGGCGGCCGCACCCACATTGCCGGCATGGCTGGTGTTGAGAAGCACAAAACGGGTGGCGTCGACGGTGGTGCTGGGGGTGTTGGCGGCCATGGGCGGGCAAGGTAGGGCAGAGGGTGGGTTTGCGGCGCGTTCCGGGACGAATTTTTAGGGTGAAGCGCGGGTAAACTCTGAGGTTCGGTCGCGCATTGTGTTCGCTGACCCAGCGCTCTTTCTTTCTGCCAGCCCCATGTCAGCAGCCGCACCGGCTGCGCGCACCCCAGGACAACCATGTCGCAATCACTGCACCCCATGCTCAATATCGCCATCAAGGCCGCCCGCGCGGCGGGGGCGATCATCAACCGGGGCTCGCAGGACCTGGACATCCTGAAGGTCAGCAGCAAGGGGCCCAACGATTTCGTCAGCGAAATCGACCAGATGGCAGAAGCCGCCATCATCGAAATCCTGCTGGGCGCCTACCCCGGCCACGGCATCCTGGCCGAAGAGTCGGGCCGCGAGCATGGCGCCAAGAACAGCGAGTTCACCTGGATCATCGACCCGCTGGACGGCACCACCAACTTCCTGCATGGCTTTCCGGCCTATGCCGTCAGCATCGCACTGGCCTGGCGCGGCGTGGTGCAGCAGGCGGTGGTGTACGACCCGACACGCAACGACCTGTTTTACGCCTCGCGCGGGCGTGGCGCCTTCCTCAACGACAAGCGCCTGCGCGTGAGCAAGCGCATCCGCTTGGCCGATTCGCTGATCGGCACCGGCTTTCCGTTCCGCAAGGGCGACAACTTCCAGCGCTACCTGAAGATGTTCGAGTCGGTGATGCAGGCCTGCGCCGGCCTGCGCCGCCCGGGCGCCGCCGCCCTCGACCTGTGCTACGTGGCCGCCGGCTGGTACGACGGTTTCTTCGAGACCGGCCTGAGCCCCTGGGACATTGCCGCCGGCTCGCTCATCATCACCGAGGCCGGTGGCCTGGTGGGCAACTTCACCGGCGACGCCGACTTCATGTACCAACGCGAGGTGGTGGCCGGCAACCCCAAGGTATATGGCCAACTGGTCACCTTGCTGGCACCGTACAGCCGCGCCATCACCGATGACGGCACGGCCAGCGAAGGCGATGCCGCAGCCTTGCCCGCCAAGCCCGCCAGGGCGGCCGTGCCCGCCGACAGCCTGGCCGGCCTGGTGGCTGCCGCGCAGGCAGGCGAAGGGCCGGGCCAGGCCAAAGGCGACGTGGCAATCCGCCCGGCTGAAGGCGAAGCAGCCCCTGCCGAGCGTGAACGCAAGCCGGTGCGCATCCGCAAGCCTGCCATCCCCACGGCCGACATTCCGGTGACCCAACGTCCGCCGAGTGGCCGGGCGGATGGGCGCATGGACGGGCGCATGGATGGCCGGTCAGACGGTGGCCGCGGCTTCGGTCCGCGCGGCGAAGGCGACGACCGCAGCCGAGGCACCGGCCGCCCCGCCCCAGGCCGCCCGTTGCCGCCCAAGCGCTGAAGCGGCACCCGCAGCCAGCATGGGCCGACATGGCAGTGCTGTGAGCAGGCCCGTTGTCGGGCGATGCCTTGATCGATCGTCACGCATCAAACATCGATCGCTTGCCCGAGATGCCCCATGAGTACGACGCTGGAAATCGACAGCGATGTGCACGACGTGGCGCGGGACATTGCCGAGTCCCAGGGCAAATCCATGGGTCGGGTGGCAGGAAAAGGCGCTGCGACGTATCATTTTCGTATGGGTCGCTTGTTCATCATCTTCCTGATCGTCCTGCTGCCGCTGCGCGGCTGGGCTGGTGATCTCATGAGCGTGCACATGGAAACGAGCGGGCTTGCACCAGGCGCTTCGAGTGTCATGGCCCCCGACTGCTCGATGCGCAGCGCCCCAGCCGCCGCGAACAGCGCAAGTGACGCCGACGACCCTGCTTTGTCGTCTGGCATGGAAAGCTGCACCTCTTGCGATCTCTGCTTGCCCATCGCCGAGTTGCCCGACGCGGGGCGCACAACGCTTGGTTTCGCCGCGCATGCCAAGCCGCTGACGAGCGGCATCGACTTCGCCAGCGCGCCGCTGGCGCCGGCGATGAAGCCACCCATTTTCTGATCTCCTGGCCCAAGATGCGTCCGCAGTTTTTTGCGCCGACTTGAACCGTGGCCCGCTCCGGGCCACTGCTGGAGATGAAATGAAAACACTGATATTGGCAGCACTGCTGGCCTGCGCGAGCCCCGCGTGGGCCGCCACGGAGTGGGTGCCTGGCGAGGTGGTCAAGCTCGACCCCGCACGCAGCCGGATCAACCTCAGGCACGAGCCGATCCTGATCGTGAACATGGCCGCGATGACGATGCCGTTCAAGCCCAGCGATGCCTCGCTATTGCAACCGCTCAAGGTCGGCGACAAGGTGCGTTTCGAGGTGCTTGAACTCGACAGCGAACTGATCGTTCAGCGTATCGAGGCGCGACCATGAGGCGCTTCGCGGTATCGATCACGATGGTTTTGAGTGCTGGTGCGGCGGTGGCTGCACCAATGGGCTTCAAAGACAGCGTCATGTCCATGGGCGACTTCGGCCCGGGCTGGCGCGAGTCCTGGGTCAACTACGCCTTCACAGCACGCGATGCGATCGGCGCTGGCGGCCTGTACATGCGCTCGGACGACGAGACCAGGACGCGCACGCTCGGGGAGGTCAACTACACCCGGCTTCTAAGACGCTGGAATCTTGAAGACGCGCAAGCCAACGTGTGGCTGTTCGCTGGCGTGGGCGAGGTTCGCGGTAACGACTTCGCGGGGTCGAAGCTGTTGCTGGCCCCGGGTGTCCAGGTTGACTACGAAACCACGCGCGTCTACCTCGCCGCCACCGCTCGCCTCTACCGCGCCGCAAATCTGAACCACGACTTCGCGTCGGTGCGCGCGGGGTTCTCGTTCTACGAGGTCGACTACGACGAGGTCCAACCGTGGCTGGTGCTCGAAGCACGTCGCATGCGGGGCTTGTCGGACAAGGCTGAGATCACACCGATGCTTCGCCTCATTCACAACCGCTTTTTTGTCGAACTGGGTGTCAACAAAGCCCGGCAGGCTCGCGCGAATTTCATGTACATCTTCTGAAGGAACATCTATGAACCACTACTTCCGACTTCTGACAGCCGTGCTTTTCATCGGCAACGCCGCCCCATCGATTGCCGCCACCAGCGTCAAGGCAAGTGTCAACGGCATGGTCTGCGCGTTTTGCGCGCAAGGCATCGAGAAGCGTCTCTCCAAGTTGCCGGCCACCAAGGCGGTCTATGTCGATCTCAAGCAGAAGGTCGTCGCTGTCGAGGCCAAGGAAGGCGAGACGCTCGACGCCAGGACGATCACCGCCGAGATCGTCGACGCCGGCTATGACGTGACGAAGCTCGAAACGGTCGAACAGTCGATCGCCGAGATCAAGGCCGGCATGAAGGCAAAGAAGTGAGTCCCGACGGAACCGTCGAGTCTCGTGCGAGCTTGTGGACCTCGGTGCTCAGCTTGTTCGCAAGCGCCGGCACCTTGGTCTGCTGCGCGCTGCCAGCGCTGCTGGTGGCGCTCGGTGCGGGCGCGGCGCTTTCGTCGTTGGTGTCGGTTTTCCCGCAGGTCGTCTGGCTCAGCGAGCACAAGGAGGGCCTGTTCGTCTTCGGCGGTTTGGCGATGTCGGCAAGCGGCGTCTTGCAGTGGCGAAACCGAACGGCACCATGCCCGGCAGACCCTGTGCTGCGCAGTGCATGCCTCAGGACACGCAGGACGTCACTGCGCGTCTATGGGTTCAGCCTGCTGGTCTACCTGGTCGGCAGCTGGTTCGCGTTCGTCCAACCCTTGTTGGCCGCAGGCGCGGACTCCTGATCGAATCGGCCGGCGCCCGGCTGCTGAAATGACAGTCGGTCAATGTTTCTTCCTGTCGTGACTCGGCGAATGTCACCCCACGATACTGGCCCAGTACCCGTGGTTGACATTGCAGGCCGCGCAGAACCCAGAATGATCAGGGCGCCAAAATGCGGACGCTGGCAGATGGTCATCGACCATGACCTGCCGCTCACCGCACTGAGTTCGTGCCCGTCAGGGTCAATCCTGAACAGCACGTTGTGACAATGCGCTTTGGCCTTGTCATGACGATCATCGAGCCAATGCCGCATCGCATCGCATCGCATCGCATCGTTGAACCTGGACGGCGCGATGCCCACTGAATTGAGAGTGAGCTCGCCGCCTTTGCCGAAGGACGGCACCGTCCATTCTGCACACCCCGCCCGCGGCGCTTCACCGAGTGTCTCATCGCCCAGTGGCCAACCCATCACCACCTGGTCAGCAGGCCAGCCGGATGCCGCCCACGTGACGTCAACCATCGATTTGGCACGCGATCACCGGTCACCTCCACCACTGCGCTGCCCCGGCGGGACCGTAGGCTAGGCCATCCGATCAGCCACACGCCAGAGACGCGCGTTTGCACCGGCGATCTAAACGCCTTGCCGTTTCGGGCCTTGCAACGCCCCTTCAATCAAGGTCTGCACCATGTTCAAGGCATCGCTGCGCACATGGCCGGTCGGTCTGACCACGTCCACCTCACTCAGCCAGGCCACGGCCGGGTCGACCTACCCGGCAGTGGCCGCGCCGGTGTCGGCCTTCGCCCGGTCGCAGCAGTTGCAATCGTCCTCCGCCCACAAGCATTGAATCCAGGCCCCCGATGACGCCTTTCAAGAAACTTCTCAAGCGCGCTGGCGCACAGCCCCTTGTCGTCATCGGCGGCCTGGCCGTCGCATTGCTGCTGGCAATCCTGTTGATGCTGCAGGTCCAGGCCGTGCGGGAAAGCAACGCTCGCAAGAGCCCCGAGGCCCGGCAATTCGAGCAGGCGCCGGATGACTGGCTGAACCATGAACACACGGTCTCGCATTTCCGCAGGGCACTGGACGACGGTCGAATTTTGACGGTGGGTCTGGCCAATGCACACCCTGGGCTGGTGCTGTACACGCTCAAGAGTGGCGAGAAGGCCAGTGCGACAGTGCCCGGCTGCACGGCGCAAGGCTGCGCTGCAACCGTGCTGGACCTGCTCGGCGACAAGAGCGTCGAGTCCGGTTTTACGCTGGTCAGCGTCGATGTCGACCCGCGTACTGGCAGCCGCCGCGCACTGGATTCAGCCGACAAACTGCTGTCACCCCTGTTGCTGCTGGGCACACTCGTCGCGGCGCTGTTCCTGGTAGCCAAGCTGCAGACAGGTCTGGGGGGAGCTGCGTCCAAACTGTCGGCGCGGCCGCTGACACGATTTGCCGATGTCATCGGCAGCGACGAGGCCAAGGCCGGGTTGAGGCGGGTCAAGGCCTTCATGCACGACCCGACGCAGTACGCGAGGCTGGGCGCGTCGGCACCGCGCGGCGTTCTATTGGTGGGCCCACCCGGCACCGGCAAGACCTTGCTCGCCAAGGCCCTGGCGGGCGAGAGCAAGGCCAACTTCATCGCCGTCGACGGCTCGTACTTCACCGCCATGTTCTATGGTGCCGGCGTCAGCAAGGTCAAGGAGCTGTTCAAGCTGGCGCGCAAGAACGCGCCCTGCGTGCTGTTCATCGACGAGGTCGACGGCATCGGCAAACGCAGCCAAAGTGGCCATGGCGGTGGTGCAGAGTCAGAGCTGAACCGCATCATCAACCGCGTGCTGGTCGAGATGGACGGCTTCGAAAGCCTGGACAACGTGGTCGTCGTGGCCGCCACCAACCACGAGAACAACATCGATCCGGCGATGCGCCGGCCGGGCCGTTTCGACCTGCTGGTGCGCCTGACGCTGCCGACCTTGCCGGACCGCCAGCGCTTGTTTGATCTCTACATCGGCAAGCTGGCGCATGACGACACGGCCGACACGGCGGCGCTGGCGCGCATGACAGCGGGCCTGACGCCAGCGGACATCGCCAACACCGTCAACAAGGCCGCATCCAGTGCTGCCGAAGCCGGTGCACAGGCCGTGTCGCACGAGCACTTGCTGCGCGCCATCGAGACCCACCAGCTTGGTGGCGAGGTGTCGGCCGTCAAAGGCCTGCTCAGCGAAAACACGCGCGAACGCCTGGCCTACCACGAGGCTGGCCATGCGCTGGTGGGCCACTGGCTGCAACTCGGGGCGGTGGAGCGGGTGACCATCGAGCCGCGCGGCCAGGCCCTGGGCGTGACCTACATCAGCCGTGATACTGAAGACCCGCTGTACGCGCAGGCCGAACTCAGCAACCGTCTGGCGATGATGCTGGGTGGGCGCGAGGCCGAACTGCTGGTCAAGGGCAGCGTGTCCAGCGGCGCCTCGGACGACCTGAAGCGCGCCTCGGAACTGGCCATCAGCATGGTCGGCTCGCTGGGCTTCTCCAAGAGCTTCGGCCTGCTCAGCGTGGCTGGCGTGCCCAAGGAACTGCTGGGCCCTGACGTCCAGGCGGCGGTGCTGAAGGAAGCGCGGGCGATGCTCGAGCAAGCGCAGGCCCAGTGCCAGCAACTGCTGACGTCACGACGGTGGCAACTCAATGCCCTGGCGCAGGCCTTGTTGCAAAGTGAAGTGCTCTGTGGCGACGAGCTGAAGGGGCTACTCGCCGTGGCTGATGGACCGCCCGCCCGCGTTGGGATTCTGGCCTGACTGGCATTTGGCGATGCGTCGCCGGATCAACGGGGTTCTTGGCACCTGACCGGCCAAGCGGACAGAGCGCGCGGGGAATTGACTGGAACCGTGCGCCAACGCACAGAGCATCTGCCCGCCAAGGCCTAGATTGATCCACTTGGGACCAAGCCGATGTGCGCCGGCCTGCCCCGCTAGCCTAACCCGCGCCAACAAAGGACATCCATCGTGAATCGAATCGTCTGGCTCGTCGGCGCCGTCGTCATCATCCTGTTTGTGCTCGGCTATTTCGGGCTGCGCTGAATCGATGCTGTTGGCGCTGCGCAACTGAGGGACCGGTGGCACCGCGCTGGAGGTGTCGCTCGACTCCGTGCGCTCCACATGGCCCACAGACACTGCCAATGTATGCGTCCGGCGAACGCGTCTTGACGAATGCGACGAGGCTCAGGAAGAGGTCGCCGGCGGCGTCCAGCGGTGGAGCAGCTTGAGGCTGTAGTTGATTGCCTTGGCGGTGGCCGAGCCGTCGAGAACCCGCATCCGCTGCCGAAGTGGCCACATATTCAGCGCGGCTGCGCCCCTGCGTGATTTGCGTTGCTGTAGTCGTCGCCGCTCCGAGCAAGGCCGCAAGGTTCTGGTGCTCACCGAGCGCACAGTGCATTTCGACGCCATTCATCTCGCCCTGGCAGTGCGGGTACCGCCGCCACCCGCCAGATGCCATCGTGCTCGATCTGATGATGCCCGGGTTCGACGGCTTCCAGGTGCTCGACGCCTTGCAGCGCCTGCCCGGCTGTCGCGAGGTGCCGATGTTCATCTGGACCAGCATGCTGCTGACCGACAACGAATACGCGATTCTGGCCCGGTCGGCGCGCGCCATCCTGGGCAAAGGCGGCGGCGCCCTGCAAGGCGTGCTGCTGGCCGAGAAGTTCGCCGTCGAGACCGCCTGCAACGCGCTGGAGGCGATGCGAAAGGTGGCGTCGGTCCGGCCCGACCTGATCCTGATGGACATCCAGATGCCCGGCGAGGACGGGCTCGAACTGACCCGCGACCTGAAGGCCGACGCGGCCAAGCAGCACATCCGCATCGTCGCCTTCACGGCCTTCGCGATGAGCGGCGACGAGGCCAGGGCGCGCGCCGTCGGTTGCGACGGCTATCTGAGCAAGCCGATCGACCTCAGGATCTTCGGCGCGCAGGTGCGCGCCTGCCTCGAAGCGCCGGCCGGCGTCAGCTGGGGGGCGCCCAAGATCGTCTGTTGAAGGCCGGTTCGCGGCCTGTCGTCAAGAGTCGGCACCGCGCTCAGCTTGCCTTTGGTGCCAGCCAGGCCAGCAGCTTGGCGTGCAGTGCCGGCAGCTGCACCGGCTTGGTCACGAAATCGTTCATGCCAGCGGCTTCGCACAGGTGGCGGTTGTCGTCGAAGGCATTGGCCGTCATGGCCAGAATCGGCGTGCGCTGCCAGCCCGGCAGGGCGCGGATGGCGCGCGTGGCCTGCATGCCGTCCAGGTTCGGCATCTGCA
>JANOAQ010000381.1:0-6368 GCA_031411195.1 Burkholderiaceae bacterium
GGCGGCCGGGCGGCCGGGCGGCGGCCTCAGGGCCGAAGCACTTCCAGCGCGCGGTCCATGCCGCCCGATTCGATCGACACCATCGCCTGCTCGCGCACGGCCGGCTTGCCGTGGTAGGCAATGGACAGGCCAGCCACGCTCATCATGGGCAGGTCATTGGCGCCATCGCCCACGGCGATGGCCTGGGCCGGCTCGATGCCCATCAGCTCGCACACCTCCAGCACCACGCGGCGTTTTTCAGGGCCGTCGCAGATGTCGCCCCAGGGGCGGTCGAACAAGGTGCCGGTGAGGCGGCCGTTGAAGACACCCAGGCTGTTGGCGCGGGCGAAATCGAGCCCCAGCCGGTGGCGGATGCGTTCAGAAAAATAGGTGAATCCGCCCGACACCAGCAAGGTCTTGAGCCCGGCAGCCTGGCAGGCCTGCACAAACGCTTCGACGCCCGGGTTCAGTTGCAGGCGCTGCTCATAGACGTGCTGCAGCGCTGATTCGCTGACGCCGGCCAGCAGCGCCACGCGCCGGCGCAGGCTGTCCTTGTAGTCTTTGATCTCGCCGCGCATGGCCGCTTCGGTGATGGCGGCCACTTCGTCCTTTCGGCCGGCAGCGGCGGCAATCTCATCGACACACTCGATGTTGATCAGCGTCGAATCCATGTCGAAGGCCACCAGCTTGTAGTCGGACAAGCGCAGCGGTGGCGTGATGCCACGAACGAAGAGACCGGTCGCAAACTCATGGGCAGCCGAAGCGGCGGACGGCGTTGCGGCGGGGGCAGGCGAAGGGCTGTGCATGGCGGGCGGGATGTTACCCGCGTGGGGTGGTTCCCAAGCGCAGTTAACAAGCGCAGTGCGGCCCCAGCAGCGGGCCCTGCTGGCCCGGGCCAGAATGCAGACCAGCGGCCATGTTGGCTGCACAGCCGGAGAACCTGTCCATGTCCGATCCCCTGGTGCTGGTCGCCAACCATGGTGCCGTTCGCACCTTCACCCTCAACCGCCCGGCGGCATTGAACAGCTTCACCGCAGCGCTGCACCGTCAACTGCTGGCCGGCCTGAACGCTGCCGCCGACGACACCAGCGTGCGCTGCGTGGTCATCACCGGTGCAGGCCGGGGCTTTTGCGCCGGGCAAGACCTGAACGACGACGGCATGGGCCAGGACGGCTCGCCGGCCGATGTGGAGGGCGTGGTCGAGCGTTATTACAAGCCGCTGGCCCTGCGCATCCGCAGCATGCCGGTGCCGGTGATTGCCATGGTCAACGGCGTGGCGGCGGGCGCCGGCGCCAACATCGCGCTGGGCTGCGATTTTGTGATCGCCGGGCAATCGGCCAGCTTCATCCAGGCCTTCTCCAAGATCGGCCTGGTGCCCGATGGCGGCGGCACCTGGTTGCTGCCGCGCCTGGTGGGCCGGGCAAGGGCCATCGGCCTGGCCATGACGGGCGACAAGCTGCCGGCGGCCGAGGCCGCGGCCATGGGCATGGTCTGGCGCTGCGTGCCCGATGCCGAGCTGAACGACACCACGATGGCTCTGGCCAACAAGCTGGCCGCCATGCCGGCCAAGGCCCTGGCCGCCACCCGCCGCCTCATCGACGAGGCGGTGCCGATGGGCTATGCCGATGCGTTGGGGCAAGAGGCCAAGGTGCAGGGCGAGATGAGCCGCAACGCCGACTTTGCCGAAGGCGTGGCCGCCTTCCTGCAAAAGCGCGCCGCGGTTTTCAAGGACCGCTGAAGCTCAGGCCCCGCCAGTGGGCCGGCCGGCGTTGCGCGCGTCGGCCACCAGCAGGTCGACCAGATCACGTGCGAAGGCGGGCAGGGCCTGCAGGCTGCGCAGGCAGATTTTCATCTCGCGCAGCGACCAGTCGTCGCTGAGTGCCACGGTGTCAATGGCCATGGCCTGCGCATGGCGGCGCGCCGCCGAGCCGGGCAGGATGCTGACGCCCACGCCCGCCTCCACCATGCGGCAGGCGGCCTCGAAGTTGCCCACTTCGATGCGGGTGGGCAGCACGCGGTGGATGCGGTCGCAGGCCTGGCGCAAAAAGCCGTGCAGGGCGCTGGCCTCGTGCAGGCCCACGTGGTCGAGCTCCAGCGTGTCGGCAAAGGCTACCGGGCCGCCACCGGCCAGGGCATGGCCGTGCGGCACCACCAGGATCAGCGTGTCCTGCCGGTAGGGGATGGTTTCGAGGTTTTCGGTGCGCACCGCGCCGGCCACGATGCCGATGTCGGTCTGGCCTTCGGTGACGGCGCGCACGATGTCGTGGCTCAGCCGCTCGCGCAGGTCGATGTTCACGTCCGGGTGGGTGCGCAGGTAGGTGCGCAGCACCGGTGGCAAAAATTCACCCAGGGCGGTGGTGTTGGCAAACACCCGCAGGTGGCCCTTGATGCCCTTGGCAAAGCTTTGCAGGTCACCGCGCAGGTGCTCCAGCTGGCCCAGCACCAGGCGCGCATGGTGCACGAAGGCCTGGCCCGGCGGCGTGAGCGTGACGCCCTGGCTGGTGCGGTACAGCAGCTTGGCGCCGATGCTCTCTTCCAGGTTCTTCACCCGGGTGCTGGCGGCGGGCAGGCTCATGTGCGAGGCCTCGGCCCCACGCGTGAGGCCGTTGGTTTCGGCGATGCGCACCATCAGGCGCAGGTCGACCAGGTCGAAGTGCATGGCCATGGCGGGGGCTCAGTCGTGGCTGGGCGCTCGGCTGTGCGCGTTGTTGGCCACCACCAGTTGGCGCAGCATGCGCAAGAAGGTGGCACGGTCATCGTCGGCCAGTGGCGCCAGCATGCGCTGCTGGGCACGCTGCATGGGCGGCAGCACCTCGGCCAGCAGGGCCTGGCCGGCCTCGGTGAGGGTGAGCCGGCGCACGCGCCGGTCGGCCGGGCTGTTGTGCCGCTGCAGCAGGCCCCGGGCTTGCAGCCGGTCGATCACGCCCCCGATGGTGGAGGTGTCGTAGCCGATGCTGCGCGCCAAGGTGCGCTGATCGACTTGCGGCTGGCGCGCCACTTCGCACAAGGCTGCAAACTGCACCGGGGTGATGGCCTGGGCTTCGGTTTCTTCCAGGAAGATGGCCACGGCAATCTGCTGCAGGCGGCGGATGAAGTGGCCGGGCAGTTCGTCGAGCGGGGGCAGGCCGGGCACGGCAGCGATCGAGTCGGTCGGGGGCGTCAAGCCAAGTCTCCGATCAGGGCGGGGCCTGATTATCCGGGCGGCGGTGGGCGTCACCGGCGCGGTTTTTCAACCGCCCGGCACGCCATCCGGTGGGCCACCCATTACGAAGGGCTTGCCGATCTTGAAGATGCCACTGATGCGCACGGCGGGCACGCCGTCGGCGGTGACCATGCCCTGCGCAAACACCATGCTGCGGGTGACGCGCAGCACCTGGCCTTCGCCCTGCACCCAACTGCCCAGCGGCGCGGGCGACAGGTAGTCGAGCTGCAGGTTGATGGTGGGCAGAAACTTGTGCCCCACTTCGGCCGATTTGCGGTGGATGCTCATGGGCAGCACCATGTCGGAGAAGGTGGCCAGCATGCCGCCGTGGCAGTTGTTCATCGGGTTGCAGTGGCGGCGCTCCACCCGAAAGCCCAAAAGCACCAGCGGGCCGTCGGGTTGGCCGGGCCGGTCTTCATGTCGCAAGTAGAGCGGGCCGTTGTTGCCGATGAAAAACTCGCCCATCGACGCCGGCACAAAGCCGGCAGGCACGGTGATGGCTTCACGCGTGAGGGTAAAGGTGCTGGCGGGTATGTGCTGTTCGGTCATGCCTTGGGTGCGCTCTGGCCCGTCTCTTGTTCAACCTCGGCCAAAAAGTCGGGCGCGGTGCTGGCGTTGCTTTCGGCGCCCTGGGCGCGCTGGTCCATCTCGGCCAGCCAGCGTGGGTAGTGGCGGCGAAAGTCGACCATGATCTGCGCCAGCGGCAGGTCATCGAAGGTGCCGCGCTGGGCCACGTATTCCATGTGGCGGTTGCCGGCCTGGTCGAAGGCGTGGTAGATCGAATCGTGCTCGCCATCAAAGTCGAGTGGCAGCAGGCCGAACTTCTCGCACAGGCTCAGGTTGAAGGCCGGTGTGGCCTTGCGCCAGGCGCCATCGAGCCAGATGTCGGTGTAGCCGTGCCAATAGAACAGCTCGGTTTCCATGTTGCGGCGCATGCGCTCGGTGCTGAGGTGGTTGCGCACATCGGCAAAGCCCAGCCTTGCGGGCAAACCGGCGGCGCGGCACGCGGCCGCCAGCAGCGTGGCCTTGGGCACGCACCAGCCATGGCCCTGGGCCAGCACGGTGCTGGCCGTCATGCCCTTGGGTGACAGATCGGCGTTGTACGGGTCGTAGCGAAAGCCGTCACGCACGGCACGCACCAGGGCCACGGCGCGTTCACGCTCGCTGGCGCCTTGCGCATGCTGGCGGGCAAACGCCACCACGGCGGGGTGGTCGCTGTCGATCAGCGCGGTGGGCGCCAGTGTGGCTGGCGTGGGACTGTTGGCGCCGGGTGTCGAGGGGGTCATGGGCTCTCCTGGCGGAGCAGTTTCGCGGTAGTCTTCGGCCCCTGCTGTCACCCCTGCGCCATGGCGTGGCAGCCCCTTTCTTGAGACCTGCTTGAGCCTGCGCCCCAACCACCCCCGGCCCCATCCGCCACCGGCGCCGCGGCTATTGCCCCTGGCCCTGCCGCTGTTCGCCGAGATGGCCTTGGGCCTAGGCATGGGCATGGTGGGCACCCTGCTGGCGGCGCGCTTGGGCGATGCCCATGGTGCGGCCTTTGCCCTGTGCAGCCAGGTGCTGGCCATGCTGTTCGTCTTCTTCCGGGTGGTGGGGGCGGGGGTGAGCGTGGTGGTGGCCCAGGCCCTGGGTGGCCGCTGCCCCGATGAAGCCGAGCGCACGGCGCGGGCCACGCTGGGCGCCAGCACCTGGATCGGTGCAGCCTGCCTGCTGTTGGCCGCCGGCCTGGCCCGGCCGCTGCTGGGCCTGATGAACGCACCGGCCGAAGTGCTGCCGCTGGCGGTGCCCCTGCTGCAACTGATGGCGCCGGCCGTGCTGCTGGACGCCTGGAACACCACCCTGGCCAGTGTGCTGCGCTCGCACCTGCATTCGCGGCCCACCATGGTCGTCAACATGATGATGCAGGTGGCGCACCTGGCCCTGGCGGTGCCGCTGATGACGGGCCTGGCCGGCTGGGATGGCTGGGGCCTGGGCGGTTACGCCGTGGCCCTGCTGCTGGCGCGCAGCCTGGGGCTGGCGCTGTTTCTGCAGGCCTGGCGGCACCGGTTGGGCCTGGTGCCCCAGCGCGCCGATTGGCTGCAGTGGCGGCGCGCGCCGCTGGCGCCGGTGCTGCACATCGGCCTGCCCGGTGCGGCCGAAAACATCGCCTGGCGCGCAGCCTTCGTGGCCACGCTGGCGGTCACCGGATCGCTGGGCACGCAGGCCCTGGCCACCCATGCCTACACCATGCAGTTGATCCACCTGGTTCTGCTGTTTGCGGTGACCATCGGCCTGTCGGCCGAAATCATGGTGGGCCACCTGGTGGGGGCCGGTTGCCTGCACGATGCCCACCGCCTGGTGCGCCGGTTGCTGGGGCGCGGCCTGCTGCTGGCGGCGGGTGTATCGCTGCTGGTGGCGCTGAACGGGCGCTGGCTGTTGGGCTGGTTCACCCAGGACGCGCAGATCATCGCCGCCGGCGCCACCCTGCTGTGGATCACCATCGCACTGGAAACCGGACGCACCTTCAACATCGTGCTGGTCAATGCCTTGCGGGCCGCCGGCGATGCGCGTTTTCCGCTGGTGGCCGGTGCGGCGTCGTTCGTGTTGGTGATGGCCGGCGGCAGCTGGTGGCTGGGCGTGCACCTGGGCTGGGGCCTGGTAGGCGTGTGGGTGGCCTATGCCGCAGACGAATGGTTGCGTGGCCTGCTCAACTGGTGGCGCTGGGCCGGCCACGGTTGGGTGCCGGCGGCGCGGCAGATGCACCGGCGGCTGCGCCGCCAGCGGGCCTGAGCCGCTGGGCTGCGCTGCGGGGCTGCGCTTCAAGCCCCGCCGGCGCGTCAAATGCCGTGAAAGCGCGCGAAGGTATCCACCGGGGCACGCTCGGAGCGCAGGCCGTTGATGGCGTGCTCGGCATTGCCGTAGCCGATGGACATGCCGGTGAACAGCATGCGCTCGGGCGGGATGCCGATGAAGTCGCCAATCGTCTTGGGGTAGACCGCCCAGCACTCTTGCGCGCAGCTGTCCAGGCCCTCTTCGCGCAGCAGCAGCATCACGCTCTGCAGAAACATGCCCATGTCGCTCCACTGCGGCGGGCCCCTGCGGCGGTCCTCACTGCAGAACAGCTCCATCGGCGCGCCGAAGAACTGGTAGTTGCGCGCCAACCAGCGCAGGCGGGCCGCCTTGTCTTCTCGCGGGATGCCCAGGCGGGCGT
>JANOAQ010000382.1:0-3437 GCA_031411195.1 Burkholderiaceae bacterium
GTCGACCTGCAACCGCACCGAGCTGTACGTGGCCGCCGACCCCGCCCAGGTCAACGCCCTGGTGGCGCCGGCCATCGACTGGCTGGCCGCCCAAGGTGGTGTGACCGCAGACCAGTTGCGTCAGCACACCTACTTACTTGAGCAGCGTGACGCCGCACGGCATGCCTTCCGCGTGGCGTCGGGCCTCGATTCGATGGTGCTGGGTGAACCGCAGATCCTGGGCCAGATGAAGCAGGCCGTGCGTGAGGCTGACGCGGCGGGCACGCTGGGCACCACGCTGCACCAGTTGTTCCAGCGCTCGTTCTCGGTGGCCAAGGATGTGCGCACCTCCACCGAGATTGGCGCCCACAGCATCAGCATGGCGGCCGCTTCGGTTCGGCTGGCGGCGCAGTTGTTCGAAGACCTGCGCGACATCCACATTCTTTTTGTGGGGGCTGGCGAAATGATCGAACTGGTGGCCACCCACTTTGCCGCGCGCGGTCCCAAGTCGATGGCCATCGCCAACCGTACCCTCGAACGTGGCGAGAAGCTGGCCGGCCGTTTTGGCGGCCAGGCCCTGCGCCTGGCTGATCTGCCGCAGCGCCTGCACGAGTTCGATGCCATCGTTTCTTGCACCGCCAGCACGCTGCCCATCATCGGACTGGGTGCCGTGCGCAGCGCGCTGAAAGCGCGCCGGCACCGGCCGATGTTCATGGTGGATCTGGCCGTGCCGCGCGACATCGAGCCGGAAGTGGCCAGCCTGTCGGATGTGTACCTCTACACGGTCGACGATCTGTCGGCCGTGGTGCAGTCGGCCGGTGAAAAGCGCCAAGCTGCCGTCGCCCAGGCTGAAGCCATCATCGACGCCGGGGTGCAAAGCTTTTCGCATTGGCTGGACCAGCGCGCCACGGTGCCGTTGATCCAGGCACTGCAGGCCCAGGCCAACGATTGGCGCGCCACCGAAATCGCCCGCGCCCGCAAGCAACTGGCTCGTGGCGCCGACATCGACAGCGTGCTCGAGGCCCTGTCGAAGGGCCTGACACAGAAGATGCTGCACGGCACATTGGCCGAGTTGCATTCCAGCGATGGCGAGGCACGCCAGCAAATGGCGCAGACGGTGTCGCGCCTGTTCCTGCGGCAGGCGTCACGCAACCCGTCGGTCGACGACAACCTTTAGCTTTCGGGCAGATCTGCGCGCGCCGGGCATGCTCGCCGGGCGCCCGCATGTTGTCTGCACGCGCCCATGAAAGATTCCCTTCGTCAGCAACTTCAGCGCCTGGGCATGCGCCTGGCGGAACTTGACGCACACCTGTCCGACCCACAATTGGGCCAGGACATGGTGCGCTACCGAAATGTTTCACGCGAACAGGCTGAAACAGCGTCCCTGTTGCACCACTTCGATGCCTACCAGCACCGCGAAGCAGACCTGGCCGAGGCCCGCTCCATGTTGGCCGACCCCGCCATGGCCGACTTTGCGCAGGAAGAGATCACGGCGGCCGAAGCCGACCTGGGGCGCCTGCTGGCCCAATTGCAGACCGCCTTGCTGCCGCGCGACCCCGATGACGCCCGGCCGGCGTTTGTTGAAATCCGCGCCGGTAGCGGTGGCGACGAATCGGCACTTTTTGCCGGCGACCTGGCTCGCATGTACCTGCGATTCTTCGAGCGCCAAGGCTGGCGAAGCGAGGTGCTCAGCGAAAGCACCAGCGACCTGGGCGGCTACAAGGAGTTGGTGCTGCGGGTCGACGGCCTCGGGGTGTATGGCCAATTGAAGTTCGAATCTGGCGGCCACCGCGTGCAGCGGGTGCCAGCCACCGAAGCCCAAGGGCGGATCCATTCCAGCGCCTGCACCGTGGCCGTGATGCCCGAGCCCGACGAAGCCGCCGAGATCACGCTCAATCCGGCAGACTTGCGTATCGACACCTTTCGGGCCAGCGGCGCCGGCGGCCAGCACGTCAACAAGACTGACTCGGCCATCCGCATCACCCACCTTCCGACCGGATTGGTCGCGGAGTGCCAGGACGACCGCAGCCAGCACCGCAACAAGGCCAAAGCCATGGCCGTGCTGCAAGCCCGCCTTTGCGACCGCGAACGGGCCGCCCGCGACGCCAAGGAAGCGGCCACTCGCAAAAGCCTGGTGGGCAGCGGCGACCGCAGCGACCGAATTCGGACCTACAACTTTCCGCAAGGCCGCTTGACGGACCACCGCATCAACCTCACGCTGTACAAGCTGGGCGCCATCATGGACGGCGATCTCAGCGATGTTGTCCACGCCTTGCAGGCGGCCCAGGCCCAGCAACAACTGGCCAACTTGGAATCGGGGGCATGACCTACACAAACGGATCACCGCCCAAGCTTGACCTGGCGCAGGCGTTGACAAGGGCTCGTCAAATGGGCCTGGATCGCCTGGACGCCCAGTGGTTGCTTCAGCACCTGATGCAACAGCCACGCAGTTGGGTGCTGGCGCACGACGACACCCAACTTTCGGCCACGCAATGGGCCAAGTTTGAAGCGCTGTGCACCCGTCGCATGTCAGGCGAGCCGGTGGCCTACCTGCTCGAATCATGTGAATTTCACGGCCACCGCTTGCGCGTGACCCCCGACGTCCTGATTCCGCGGCCAGACACCGAGACATTGGTGGACTGGGCGCTCGATCTGCTGCGGCAAGACTCCTCCATCAAAACCCCTCGCGTCATTGACCTGGGTTGTGGCAGCGGCGCCGTCGCCATCAGCCTGGCCTGCGCTGTACCAGACGCCCGGGTGCTGGCAACCGACATCAGCGAAGCGGCGCTTGCCATTGCACGGCAAAACATCCAGCGGCTGGCACCACAAATCAACACAGCAAGTGGTTCATGGTGGCAGGCCGTGCCGCCTGGCGAACAGTTTGATCTGGCATTGTCCAACCCACCGTACATCGCCGAAGACGACGACCACTTGGCAGCCTTGGCCTATGAGCCGCACAGCGCGCTGACGCCGGGCGGTGATGGGCTCGGCGCCATACGCCAGATCGCTTCAGGCGCGAAGGCCCACCTGCGGTCAGGCGCCTGGTTGTTGCTCGAGCACGGCTGGAACCAGGCTGAACAGGTCACCACCATCCTGAAGTCAGCCGGATTGACGGCGCCGCAAACGCGGCTGGACATCGATGGACGAGCACGGTGCACAGGTGCACGCGCCTAAACAGAACCGCACCGACACAACCGAATGAAAAGATCGACTGATTACGAACAATTGACACGACACAACAGCTGTTGACGGGCTTAGCATGGTCTGTCTGGGCCGAACCGATCAGGTCGGTCCAGCCAACCGGAGACCGAAATGAACCCATGGCTCCTGAACACCAGAGCAAAACTATCGGTCGTGCTGCTGGCCGCTCCAGTGTTGGTGTGTGCACAAAGCATGAAAGCACCCGCCGACGCTTTTGGGGGCGCCACGTGGACGGCCCGAATAGAAGTAGACGCCCA
>JANOAQ010000383.1:0-3309 GCA_031411195.1 Burkholderiaceae bacterium
TGCGGTGATGGCGAAATGGACGAGCCCGAATCGCTGGGCGCCATCGGCCTGGCCGCGCGCGAGAAGCTCGACAACCTGGTCTTCGTCGTCAACTGCAATCTGCAGCGCCTGGACGGCCCGGTGCGCGGCAACGGCAAGATCATCCAGGAGCTGGAAGGCGAGTTCCGCGGCTCGGGCTGGAATGTCATCAAGCTGCTCTGGGGCCGCCAGTGGGACGAGCTGCTGGCACGCGACAAGGACGGCGCCTTGCGCAAGGTCATGATGGAGACGCTGGACGGCGACTACCAGGCCTTCAAGGCCAACGATGGCGCCTTCGTGCGCAAGAACTTCTTCGGCCGCTCGCCCGCCACGCTGGAGCTGGTGGCCAAGATGAGCGACGACGAGGTCTGGAACCTGCGCCGCGGCGGCCACGACGCGCGCAAGGTGTACGCCGCCTTCCACGCTGCCAACAACAACACCCAGGGCCAGCCCACGGTGCTGCTGGTCAAGACGGTCAAGGGCTACGGCATGGGCCGCGCCGGTGAAGGCAAGAACACCTCCCACCAGACCAAGAAGCTGACGGACGAGGACATCCGCTACTTCCGCGACCGCTTCAACATCCCCATCCCCGACAGCGAGCTGCCCAAGATCCCGTTCTACAAGCCGGCCGACGACACGCCGGAGATGAAGTACCTGCACGAGCGCCGCCAGGCCCTGGGCGGTTACCTGCCGCACCGCCGTACCAAGGCCGACGAGAGTTTCACCGTGCCGTCGCTCGAAACCTTCAAGGCCGTGCTGGAGCCCACGCCCGAAGGCCGCGAGATCAGCACCACCCAGGCCTATGTGCGCTTCCTGACGCAGCTATTGCGCGACAAGGCCCTGGGCCCGCGCACCGTGCCTATCCTGGTAGACGAAGCCCGCACCTTCGGCATGGAAGGGCTGTTTCGCCAGATCGGCATCTACAACCCCGAGGGGCAGAAGTACACCCCGGTCGACAAGGACCAGGTGATGTACTACCGCGAGGCGGTGGACGGCCAGATCCTGCAGGAGGGCATCAACGAGGCTGGTGGCATGTGCAGCTGGATCGCCGCGGCCACCAGCTACAGCACCAACAACCGCATCATGGTGCCGTTCTACGTTTACTACTCGATGTTCGGTTTCCAGCGCATCGGCGACCTGGCCTGGGCGGCGGGCGACATGCAGGCACGGGGCTTTTTGCTGGGCGGCACCAGCGGCCGCACCACGCTCAACGGTGAAGGCCTGCAGCACGAGGATGGCCACAGCCATGTGCTGGCCGGCACGATCCCCAACTGCATCAGCTACGACCCGACCTACGCCCACGAGGTGGGCGTCATCATCCACCATGGCTTGAAGCGCATGGTCGAGCGGCAGGAGAACGTTTACTACTACATCACCCTGCTGAACGAGAACTACCCGATGCCTGGCCTCAAGCCCGGCACCGAAGAACAGATCATCAAGGGCATGTATCTGCTGGAAGACGCGGTGGCCGCTGCCGGCCAGCCGCAGGTCAACCTGCTGGGCTCGGGCACCATCCTGCGTGAATCGATCGCCGCCCGCGCCTTGCTGGCCACCGACTGGGGCGTGGCCGCCAAGGTCTGGAGCTGCCCCAGCTTCAACGAGCTGGCGCGTGATGGCCAGGACGCCGAGCGCTACAACCTGCTGCACCCCACGGCCACGCCGCGGGTGCCCTTCGTGGCGCAGCAACTAGGCGCCCATGCCGGCCCGGTGATCTGCTCGACCGACTACATCAAGGTGTATGGCGAGCAGATTCGGGCCTACATGCCCAAGGATGCGCAAGGACACGGTCGAACCTACAAGGTGCTGGGCACCGACGGCTATGGCCGCAGCGATTTCCGCAGCAAGCTGCGTGAGCACTTCGAGATCAACCGCCACTACATCGTGGTGGCCGCGCTCAAGAGCCTGGCCGACGAGGGTGCCGTCCCGATGGCCAAGGTGGCCGAGGCCATTGCCAAGTACAAGCTCAACGTCGACAAGATCAACCCGCTGTACGCCTGAGCGCAGAACCGGAGACAACAAATGGCATTGCAAGACGTCAAGGTCCCCGACATCGGTGACTTCAAGGATGTGGCGGTGATCGAGCTGATGGTCAAGGTGGGCGACACCGTGGCCGTCGATCAAAGCTTGGTCACCGTGGAAAGCGACAAGGCTTCGATGGAGATCCCGTCCAGCCACGCCGGGGTGGTCACGGCCATCCTGGTGGCCATCGGCGACAAGCTCAATGAAGGCTCGCCGCTGCTGCAACTGGAGGTGGCAGGCGCTGCTGTCGCCGCAGCACCAGCACCGGCCCCTGCTGCCGCTGCAGCGGCCCCCGCGCCGATGGTTGCGCCTGCCGTGGCCGTGGCCCCGGTGGTGGCTGCTGCCAGCGGCCGCATCGAGGTGCTGGTGCCCGACATCGGCGATTTTGCCGAGGTGTCCGTCATCGAGGTGATGGTCAAGCCCGGCGACGCCATCAAGGTCGAGCAGAGCCTGCTCACGGTCGAGAGCGACAAGGCGTCGATGGAAATCCCGTCCAGCCATGCCGGCATCGTCAAAGAAGTGTTGGTCAAGTTGGGCGACAAGGTGGCCATGGGTTCGTTGGTGGTGGTGCTCGAAGGCGCCGTCGCCAAGGCAGCGCCCGCGCCTGCGGCCGCTGCCGCTGCACCGCCTGCTGCGGCGGCGCTGGCTGCTGCCGCACCCGCCTTGGCTGCTGCAGCGCCTGCGGCAACGGCGCCGGCCGCCGTCGTGCCGGCGCACGAGCCGACCGTGCCCAAGGGCGCGCTGCCGCATGCATCGCCATCGATCCGCCGCCTGGCCCGCGACCTGGGTGTGCCGCTGGCTGAATTGGCTGGCACCGGCCCCAAAGGCCGTATCCGGCAAGAGGACGTCCAAGGCTTCGTCAAGAACGTGATGGCCGGTGCCGTTCAGACCGCTGCCCAGAAGGCCAAGGCGCCGGCGCCCGCTGCGGCCAACAGCGGCGAGGCCTTCCCCGGCCTGCTGCCCTGGCCCAAGGTCGACTTCAGCAAGTTCGGACCGATCGAGCGCAAGGACCTCTCGCGCATCCAGAAGATCAGCGGCGCCAACCTGCACCGCAACTGGGTGGTCATTCCCCACGTCACCAACCACGACGATGCCGACATCACCGAGCTGAAGGCCAGCATCGTCACCTTGATGCCCGACTTCTCGTTGTCCTTGTTGGTGGCCACGCGGAAGGCCTCCAGCTCGGTGATGTCGGCATCGTCGTGGTTGGTGACGTGGGGAATGACCACCCAGTTGCGGTGCAGGTTGGCGCCGCTGATCTTCTGGATGCGC
>JANOAQ010000384.1:0-6186 GCA_031411195.1 Burkholderiaceae bacterium
TCCTATGCCTGGCTGGAAGGCGACGGCCTGCTGCTGATCGATTCAGGCGGCCAGTACCTGGGGGGCACCACCGACATCACCCGCGTCTGGCCGGTGGGCCGCATCTCGGCTGCACACCGGCGTGATTTCACCCTGGTGCTCAAGGGCATGATGAACCTGGCGCGGGCGCGCTTTCCGCGCGGCACGCTCAGCCCCTTCCTCGATACCCTGGCACGGGCACCGCTGTGGGCAGAAGGCATCGACTTCGGTCACGGTACCGGCCATGGGGTGGGCTACTTCCTCAATGTGCACGAGGGCCCGCAGTCCATCAGCAAGGCCGTGCCCGAAGCCCACCACGCGATGGAGCCCGGCATGGTCACCAGCGACGAGCCCGGTGTCTACCGCCCCGGCCAGTGGGGCGTGCGCATCGAGAACCTGCTGCTCAATGTGTCGGTCGACACGCCCGAGGCCGGCGCCTTCGGCGAGATGCTCGAGTTCGAAACGCTCACGCTCTGCCCCATCGACGTGCGCTGCATCGATCGCAGCCTGCTGCGGCCCGACGAGATCGACTGGCTCAACGCCTACCACGCCACCGTGCGGGCCCGGCTGGCGCCCCTGCTCAGCGGTGATGCCAGCCGTGGTGCCCTGGCCTGGCTGATGCTGCGTACCGAAGCAATCTGATGACGGCGGTGCCGGCGGCCAGCCCAGCCATCGGCATCGACCTGGGCGGCACCAAGACCGAGGCCGTGGCGCTGGATGCCGCCGGCGTCGAGCGCAGGCGCCAGCGCATCGCCACGCCGTCGGCCCAAGGCTATGGCGCCCTGCTCGATGCCCTGTGTGGCCTGGTGGCCGACGCGCGTGGCGCGCTGGCCCTGGCACCGGGCGCACCTGCCACCGTGGGCATCGGCACGCCGGGCACGCTGACGGCCAATGGGCTGATCAAGAACGCCAACACCCAGTGCCTGAACGGCCAGGCGCTGCAGCGTGACCTGCAGGCCCGGCTGGGCCAGGCGGTGGGCCTGGCCAACGACGCGAACTGCCTGGCCCTGTCAGAAGCCACCGATGGGGCAGGGGCCGGCGCGCCGGTGGTGTTTGCGGCCATTCTGGGCACCGGCACGGGCGCCGGCATCGCGGTGCATGGCCGGGTGCTCACGGGGCCCAATGGCCTGGCCGGTGAATGGGGCCACAACCCGCTGCCCTGGGCACCGCCCGACGAGGCCCGACCGGCTTGCTACTGTGGCCAGGTGGCCTGCATCGAAACACTGCTCAGCGGCCCCGGCCTGGCCGCCGACCACCAGCGCCTGCATGGCGGCGCCCTGACGGCGGCGCAGATTGCCGCCGGCGCCGGTGCCGGTGATGCCGACTGCCTGCTGACCATCGGCCGCTGGCAGGTGCGCCTGGCCCGTGCGCTGGCATCGGTGGTCAACCTGCTCGACCCCGATGTGATCGTGCTGGGCGGTGGCCTGTCGCGCATCCAGAGCACCTACACCCAGGTGCCGCGCTTGTGGGGACGCTGGGTGGTCAGCGCCGGCCTGACCGATGCGGTGCGCACCCGGCTGCTGCCGGCGCTGCACGGTGACGCCTCCGGCGTGCGCGGGGCCGCCTGGCTGGGGCGCACCTGGGCCGGCGTACCGCGCGACCCAGGGTTGCCCGGCCCTTGACGATCAGCCCGCGCCGACCACGCGGGGCAGATCAGCCCGCGCAAGTCAGCCGGCGCGCTGCAGCGGGGCGGCCAGCGCGCTGCGCAGGTTTTCGGCGCTGTCCACCAGATGGGCGCGTGCCTCGGCACTGAGGCCAGCGCGCTTGGCCGCTTGCTCCACGCGCTGGGCCAGGGCGGCGGCGCGGGTGCGCACCAGGGCACGGGCGTCGCCCCGGCTCATCTGGCCCGGGCGCAGCACCAGGCCGACCAGGCGACCGGCGTGTTCACGCTGCAGATCACGCCGCGCCTGTGGAATGTCACCCTTGCCCGCCAACTCGCTCCAGATGTCGGCTTCCAGCTGGGTGTAGAGCTCGTTCAGCCGCAGCGGCTGCTCGGGCGGGCTGACCTTGCCTTCGTTGTCCAGCATGCGGGCGGCCAGGGCGTCGCTCATCAGCCGGTTGAGGATGGCACGCTGCAGGTCGAGCACCGTCTGCGTCAGCGCGAAGTCGGTGGTCACGGCCAGCGAGTCTCCGCGCTCCAGGAAGTCGGGCGCCAGCTTGCGTTGCAGGGCCGGGCTCACCACCAGGCTGTCGGCGGCCAGCACGCGCTGGCTGACCAGCTTGAGCGCCGCCCGCTGTTGCGCCGCCGGCACCACCTGCAGGGGATCGCGCCCGGTGTTGGGGTAGTCGCGCAGCGTGAGCACGCCGCCAATCTGGCGCATCAGGATGCCCGCCGCCCGACCGGCATCACGCACCGCAAAGCCCAGGCCGCGACGCACGCTGGCAAAGTCTTCGTCGGGGCGCAGGGTGCGCGTCTCCTGGCGCTTGAACAGGTCGTGCGCAATGTCGAAACGCCGGCTGGCAAAGGCCAGCACATCGTCGCCCAGGTCGAAGATCACGGCGTCAGGGTCGATGCCCAGGAAGTTGTCTTCGTCCGTGGCAAAGGCCAGGCCCGGCTCGCCGCTGCGCCCGGCGATGCGCTGCAACTCGGCCGCCTCTTGCGCCGCCGCTATGGGCTTGTAGGCGTATTCGATGGCCCAGTAGTCATAGCTGCCTAAGGTGGCCTGAAAGGGGGCAGGCGCCGGCTCGCCCGTGCGCGGCAGGTTGACGGCGGCGTACTCCATCACCGAGCCGGTGAAGGCCTCGCGTTTGGTGAAATCGGGGTCGGACACCTGCTTGGCGCTGATCGCCCGCGAGGCGCGGAAGTTGTGGCGCAGGCCCAGCGTGTGGCCCACCTCGTGCATCGTGGTGTCCTTCAGGTAATCGAGCACGAACTGCTGGGCCTCGGGGCTGTCGGGGTCGAGCTCGCCGCGGGCGGTCAGCACGTCCAGCGCGTAGCCCAGCTGCTCGGCGGCAAATTCACCGTGGCGGCATTGCAGGGCGGCTTGGGCCGACCAGGGCGCCGCCAGCGCGCCGTCGAAGGCCGGGGTCTGGCCGATCTGCAGCACCTCGGCCCACTCCTGGGCAGCGGCGGCCGTGCCGGTGCCGCCCAGGATGCGGGCCCGCATCTGGCGCAGATTGCGCGGCGACAGGCTCTCCATGCCGATGTCGGCGTCCAGGATCTCGCCGGTGCGCGGATCGGTGTGGCTGGGGCCGATGGCGCCGAACACCGGTTCGCGGTTGACCATCCAGCGCACCGAGGCAACGCCTGCATCCAGCGTGTCCCAGTCGGCATCGTCGGGCTGCTGCTTGACGACGATGGCCTCCTTGAAGCCGGCCTTCTCGAAGGCCTTGTTCCACTCCAGCACGCCTGCCGTGATGGTGGCACGGTACTTCAGGGGGATGTTGCGGTCCAGCCAGTACGTGATGGGCTTGACGGGCTCGGACACCTCGGCGGCCGGGTCCTTCTTCTCCAGGCGCCAGCGGTTGATGAAGCGCTGGCGCGGCTGGCGGGCTAGGTCGTCGCTGAAGTCGTCCACCCGGGTCAAGAAGTGGCCCACCCGAGGGTCGGCCACACGGGCGGCCATGGGCACCGCCGGCAGGCTGGCCAGCGAATAGTGCACCCCGAGGAACAGGCTGCGCGGATCGGGCACGCCACTGGGCACGGTGGGCAGCGGTGCGCCCGGGGGCGCGCCTGGCGTGGGCACGGCGATGCTGGCAGTGGCGAAGTGCTGGCTGGTTTCGATCACCAGCAGATCGGGCTTGCCGCGCACGACCACCACGGCCGAGTTGCGGCTGTCCAGGCCATAACCCTGGCGGTAGGTGCGCTGCAGCTGGGTGCCCAGGGCCATCAGGTCGGACAGGAAGATCGGCCCGGCATCGACCAGCACCGATTTGCGATCGGGGTGGGGCGCACTGGCCACCAGGTTCGAGCCCAGCAGGCTGGGCGAGATGGCTGAGGCCACGGCGCGGGCCTCGGGTGTGCCGGCCTTGGCGATCTGCTGGTTGTTGACGATAACCAGCTGCACCACGTTGTGCACCTTGTGGAACTGCACGAGGCGCGGGCCGAGCATCAGGCCGCCAAACAGCAAGTTCTCACCAATGCCCTGGCTGAGCTTGGGCGACAGGAAGAAGGGCTTGTCGAAATCTTCAGGCCGCAGCTCGATCCACAGGCGCTCGTCCTTCACCCAGGCAGTGAACAGGCCGTCGATCTTCTTGGCGTCCTTGATCACCGTGGCAAAGGCTGGCGGCTGGCCGGGCGCGGGTGGCACAACAGCCGCAGGGGGCGAGGCCGGGCCGCTGGCCGGGCGGGCCGCCGCCACGGCGGCGCCACTGGCGGGGATGGGCGCTGGCGTGGGCTTGACGGCGGCCACCGCTGCCGACGCAGCCGGCGGCGATTTGGCCGCCGCTGCGGCGCCCGTGGCCGGGGCATCGGCCGGGGTGAGCGCGCACCCGCTGGCCAGCAGGCCCAGGGTAATGGCCACTGCGCCGGCAACGGCGCTGAACGGAGAACGGGGGCAGGGCGTGGGGTGCATCACGGTGGGGGCGGGTGCCCGGCAGGATTGAAAACTGCCCGATGCTGCCAGAACCCGGGCCCCCGAAGCCCCTCAACAGCCCTTACTTCAGGGCCTTGAAGCGCAGTCGGTGCGGCTTGGCACCTTCTTCACCCAGGCGCTTTTTCTTGTCGACCTCGTACTCCTGGTAGTTGCCGTCGTAGAAGAACCACTGGCTGTCGCCCTCGCAGGCCAGGATATGGGTGCAGATGCGGTCGAGGAACCAGCGGTCGTGGCTGATGACCATGGCCGAGCCGGCAAACTCGAGCAGCGCTTCTTCGAGTGCACGCAGGGTTTCCACGTCCAGGTCGTTCGACGGTTCGTCCAGCATCAGCACATTGCCGCCCTGGGCCAGGGTCTTGGCCAGGTGCAGGCGGCCCCGCTCACCGCCCGACAGGCTGCCCACCAGCTTCTGCTGGTCGTTGCCCTTGAAGTTGAAGCGGCCCAGGTAGGCGCGGCTGGGCATCACGAACTTGCCCACCACGATGTTGTCCAGCCCGCCCGACACGTCTTGCCACACGGTGTTTTCGGCGGCCAGGCTTTGGCGGCTCTGGTCGACGAAGGCCATGCGGGCCGTCTTGCCGATCAGCACCTGGCCGCTGTCGGGCTTCTCTTCGCCCTGCAGCATGCGGAAGAGGGTGGACTTGCCCGCACCGTTGGGGCCGATGATGCCCACGATGGCGCCGGCCGGCACCTTGAAGCTCAGGTTGTCCATCAGCAGGCGGTCGCCAAAGCTCTTGCTGACGCCCACGAACTCGATCACCTCGTTGCCCAGGCGCTCGGCCACGGGGATGAAGATCTCGTTGGTCTCGTTGGGCTTTTGGTAGTCGACGTCGCTCAGCTCTTCAAAGCGGGCCAGGCGGGCCTTGCTCTTGGCCTGGCGTCCCTTGGCGTTGCTGCGCACCCACTTGAGCTCTTCCTTCATCGCCTTCATGCGGGCGTCTTCGGTCTTCTGCTCGCCCTCCAGGCGCTTTTCCTTCTGGTCGAGCCAGTCGGAGTAGTTGCCCTTCCAGGGGATGCCACGGCCGCGGTCCAACTCCAGGATCCATTCGGCGGCGTTGTCCAGGAAGTAGCGGTCGTGGGTGATGGCCACCACGGTGCCCGAGAAGCGCAGCAGAAACTGCTCCAGCCACTCCACGCTCTCGGCGTCCAGGTGGTTGGTGGGCTCGTCGAGCAGCAGCATGTCGGGCTTGCTCAGCAACAGCTGGCACAGCGCGACGCGGCGCTTCTCGCCGCCGGAGAGAACGCCGATCTTGGCGTCCCAGGGCGGCAGGCGCAGCGCGTCGGCGGCCAGTTCCAGTTGCAGGTCGGTGTTCTCGCTGCCGGCGGCGGCAATGATGGCCTCCAGTTCGGCCTGTTCGGCGGCCAGCGCGTCGAAGTCGGCGTTTTCCTCGGCGTACTCGGCATACACCTCGTCCAGCCGCTTCTTGGCGGCCAGCACGCCGCCGATGCCCTCTTCCACCGCCTCGCGCACGGTCTGATCGGGGTTGATCAGCGGCTCCTGTGGCAGGTAGCCGATCTTGATGCCGGGCATCGGCGTGGCTTCGCCCTCGTACTCCTTGTCGACGCCGGCCATGATCTTCAGCAGCGAGCTCTTGCCCGAGCCGTTGATGCCCAGCATGCCGATCTTGGCGCC
>JANOAQ010000385.1:0-4003 GCA_031411195.1 Burkholderiaceae bacterium
GGCACCATGTAGCCGGTCCAGATCTTGTACGAGAAGTTCTTCAGGGCCTGGCCTTCGCTGGCCGCCGGCACGTTCTTGAGCAGCTCCGAGCGCTGGCCGCCGAGCTGCCCGATCACCTTCAGACGGCCCTGCTCGGCCATCGCACCCATGGCGGCGCTGTAGACCAGCACCGCAAAGTCGACCTGGCCGCCGCCGATGTCCTGCAGCAGGGGCGCGTTCCCCTTGTAGGGCACATGCGCCAGCTTGATGCCGGTAGACGCCTGCACGCTTTCCAGGATCAGGTGGTAGAGCGAGCCGATGCCCACGCTGCCGTAGGTCAGCGGCTTGTCGGCCGACTTGCGCGCCAGGGCGATCAGCTCATCGACGCTGTTGACCGGCAAGTCCTTGCGGGTGACGAACACCATCACCGCTTCGGCCACCGGGTGCACCAGGCGAAAGTCCTCGGCCTTCAACTTCACCGCTGCATTGGCCAGGGGCGACAGGATCACCTCGTTGGGCGATCCCTGAAAGAGGTAGTAGCTGTCTGCGGGCGCAGCCAGCACCTTTTGCGCGGCCAGTGCGCCGCCCACACCGCCGAGGTTTTCAACCAGCACCTGCTGGCCCAGTTCTTTGCCCAGCGGGTTGAAGAAGATGCGCGCAATCGCATCAGACGGGCCACCCGCCGGGTACGGCACCATCAGATTCACCGGCTTGGCCGGAAAGCCCTGCGCCAGCACGGCGCCGGTGGCCAACGCCAGGCCGGCCAGCACGGCCAGCGACTTGCAGAGATTGAACGGGCGCATGGGATCTCCTGGGGGGCCGCACCGAGCGGCCGGGGCTTGAACGCGGGGCCAATGTAGGTAGCGACAAACCCAAAGTCCAATGCATTGTTGGCTCGATTACCATGAGTTTCACACCGAACTCGGGCCTGCCGCCCCGCCTGACCATGACGCTCGTGCAGCTTCGACACTTCATCTCGCTGGCCCAGACGGGGTCGTTCAGCAAGTCGGCAACGGCCTTGTTTCTGACCCAGCCTGCACTGAGCCGCAGCATCCAGGCGCTGGAAGGCGAACTGGGGCAAGCCCTGTTCGACCGGGTGGGCCGCCACAGCGAACTGACACCGTTCGGGCGCGAGGCGGTCGAGCGGGCGCGTGAGCTCGTCCTGGCCGCCGATGACCTGCGGGGCAGCGGGCGCCTGGCGGGTGTGGCGCAAGAAGGCGTGCTGCGCATCGGCATGGGGTCGGGGCCCGGCGCCATGCTGATGACCCCGCTGCTGCTGACCATGGCGCAGGAGCGCCCGCGTCTGCGCGTCGACATCGCCCGCGCCACCACCGACCTGCTGCTGCAGGCCTTGCGCGCCCGTGACCTGGACGCACTGGTCCTGGATGTGCGGTCGCTGCGCCCCGCGCCCGATCTGGTGGTTCAGCACGTGCACGACATGCGTGGCGCCTTCCTGGTGCGGCACGGGCACCCGTTGGCCCAGCAGCGCAGCGCCATCGGCTTCGACGACCTGCTGCGGTTTCCGATCGCATCAACGCCGCTGTCGGACGAGGTGGCGCAGACCCTGGTCGAGCGCTACGGCCCGCAGGCGCACCCCAGCTTGTGCGTCACGCTGCGGTGTGAAGAGATCGCCAGCCTGGTCGAGGTGGTGCGGCACAGCGACGCGGTACTGCTGGCTATCCGGGCGGCGGCGCCGGACATGGTCGCGCTGAAGCTGCAGCCGGCGCTGGCAGCCACCGCGCGCTTTGGCCTGGTCACGCTCAGGCGGCGCACCTTGCCGCCCGGCTTGGCGGCTGTGGTGGCGCTGATGGCACAGCGCATGGTCGACGGACCGGCCTGAGATGTTTGCCCCCACGTCGCTTTGCTCCTGCCCCCCCGAGGGGGCGCTCAGCCGCCTTGGGACGGCCCGGCGTCGGCTGAGGCCGCCCGCTCAGCCGCGGATCAATCGCCCGGGCGTCTGCCCGGTCAACTCGTCATCGCGCAGCACCTCCACGCCCGACACGAAGGTATGGCGGTAGCCGCGCGCGCGCTGCAGCAGTCGGCGCCCGCCGGTGGGCAGGTCGTAGGCCACTTGCGGTGGCAGCAGGTTCAGCGCGGCAAAGTCGATGATGTTGATGTCGGCCTTCTTGCCGGCGGCCAGCACGCCGCGGTCGTGCAAGCCGTAGACGGCGGCGGTGTCCAGCGTCTGCTTCTTCACCAGCAATTCGAGCGGCAACTTCGGGCCGCGGCTGCGGTCGCGCGCCCAGTGCTTGAGCAGGTAGGTGGGCCCGGCGCCGTCGCAGATCAGGCCCACGTGTGCGCCGGCGTCGCCCAGCCCCATCACGGTGGCGCTGTCGGCCAGCATCTCGTGCACCACGCCGAAGTCGCCCTCGGTGTAGTTTTCAAACGGGTGCAGCAACAGGCCCTTGCCCTCGTCGACCATCATCGCGTCCATGGCCAGGGCCCAGGGGCTGGTGCCCTCACGCTGGGCGCGGGCCACCAGGCTTTGTGACGCGTCGGGCTCGTAGTCGAGCGCCGGGCCCAGGGCAAAGGTGCGGCGAAAGGCGGCATCGAACCAGGCGGTCAGCGCATCGCCGGGGCGCTCGCTGACCAGGCGCTGGCGCAGCGCCGCATCGCCCCGCAGGCATTCGAAGCGCTGGCGCGGCGTGAGTGGCGCCAACGGCAGCCAGGCCGGGTGGTTGTCGAACGGGTTGCGGCTGGTCTCGAAGCCGAACAGCACGCCAATGCTCTTGGCGCCCACCTGGCCGGTGACATCCAGCCCGGCGCGGCGCGCGTCGTGGATCTGGTCGAGCGTCTGGCGCCACAGTGCGGGCGCGTTGTCCACCTGCAGCAGCAGCAGCGACATCGGCCGGCCGGCGGCCTCGGCGGCGGCGCGCAGGATGTCGAAATCACCGTCGCCAAAATCGGAGTTGACTTCCAGCACGCCCTTGCCCGCCCGCCGCAGCGCGCCGGCGATGGCAAACAGCTCGGGCTCGGCCGCCGTCAGGCTGGGGGTGTAGCGGCCATCCTTGGCGCGGTGCTTGATGGTGCGCGAGGTGGTGATGCCCAGCGCGCCTGCCTGCAGCGCGGCTTCGGCCAACTGGCCCATCTGCTCCAGTTCGGCAGGGGTGGGATGTTCCTGGTGGTTGGCACCTCGGTCGCCCATGGCGTAGAAGCGCAGCGCCGCGTGGGGCAGTTGCGCGCCGATGTCCATCGTGTAGTGGCGGCGCTCCAGCGCGTCCAGGTACTGCGCAAACGACTCCCAGGACCAGTCGATGCCTTCTGCCAGCACCGTGCCGGGGATGTCTTCGACCCCCTCCATCAGGTTGATCAGGTAGTCGGTGCTGCCCGGGCGCACCGGCGCAAAGCCCACACCGCAGTTGCCGAAGACTGCGGTGGTCACCCCGTGCCAGCACGAGGGCGTGAGGTTGGCGTCCCAGGTGGCCTGGCCGTCGTAGTGGGTGTGGATGTCGACAAAGCCGGGCGTGACCAGCAGGCCACGGGCGTCGATCACCCGCTGCGCAGGGCCCAGGTCGTGCCCGACAGCGGCGATGCGCCCGCCCTGCACCGCCACGTCGGCCTGGCGGGCCGGCGCCCCGGTGCCGTCGACGACGCTGCCGCCCTGGATGAGGATGTCGTGCATGGTTGTCTCCGGTCTGGTAGAGGCATTCTGACGGCCATGCCCAGCGCGGCTTGGCACCTGGGCGACTGGCACCTGGGCGACTGGCACCTGCCCCACCCGAGTGCGGCCCCATCACAGACCCCGCCATGTATGCCGGCGCACATACAAGCGCACGCGAAGTGCGCACAGTGGGTTCAGGCGATCGGGAATGCTGGCGCCTGTGTCACTGCAATTCGAGCCACGCTCGCCATGAGAACTTCCAAGGCCCTTCGTTCCACATCCCTTGCGCATTGGCTGGCACTGCTTGCCACTGCCCTGGCGGCAACGGCAGCTCAGGCGTTGCCAGTACTGGGGTCTGCGCAGTCGATGGCCGTGCTGGGCGCGTCCACCGTCATCAACACCGGCCCGACCACCCTTTGGGGT
>JANOAQ010000386.1:0-4615 GCA_031411195.1 Burkholderiaceae bacterium
TTTCAGCTCGAAGCTGTTGATGCTGCGGCCCATGATGGCAAAGGTCTGCAGCAGCATCTTGAACGGGTCGCCGGTGGCGTTGCCATCGGGCGGTGAGGAGATGTCGACCGCGATCACCAGATCGGCGCCCATCTGGCGCGCAAAGCGCACCGGCACCGGCGACACCAGGCCGCCGTCCACGTATTCACGCGTGCCGATCCTGACCGGCTGAAACACCGCCGGCACCGCACTCGACGCGCGCACCGCAGCACCCACATCGCCGCGCTGGAAGAGCACCGCTGCACCGTTGTCCAGATCGGTGGCCACGATGCCCAGCGGCAGTGGCAGTTGCTCGATGGGGCGGCCGCCGGTCTGCTCGCGCACGTATTTCGCCAGCGCTTCCCCCCGGATCAGGCCTCGGCCCGGAAACGCCCAGTCGGTGATGGCCGATTCGTCCATGGCGAGGGCCAGCCGGGCCAGCTCGGCCCCGCTTCGGCCGGCCGCGTACAGCGCCGCCACCAGGCTGCCGGCCGAGGTGCCGGCCACCAGATCGACCTTGATGCCGGCTTCTTCCAGCACCTGGATCACGCCGATGTGGGCAAAGCCGCGCGCCGCACCTCCACCCAGGGCCAGGCCGATGCGCGGTGGCCGAGGTGGCTTGGGCGGCGCCGCCGGCAGCGCAGGTGGCCCCGGTGGTGTTGCCGGCGGCGGGCCGTGGGGCGCTGTCTGGCAGCCACCCAGGGCGGCCAAGGAGGCACAGGCCCACAGGCCCCGGCAAAGGTCTCGGCGGTTCATGGCTCGATTGTAGGAAGCCAGATCCGGGCTATGCCGGCGCTATATGCCTTATGGGCATTAACAGCAAACTTTTTTATCGTTCTAATTTATATGAGGCCAGTCTAAAGTCGCGCCCTCGCAGGGCATGCTGCACTGCAACAGGGGTATCCGGCACATGGATTGGATGGCAGTTCTCAGCGGTTTTGGCATCGGCGCCATCGTCGGCATGACGGGCGTGGGTGGTGGCTCGTTGATGACGCCGCTCCTGATCAGCGTGTTCAAGCTCAACCCGGCGGTGGCCATCGGCACCGACCTGTGGTTTGCCGCCGTCACCAAGAGCGGCGGCGCCTGGGCGCACCACCGGCACGGGCATGTCGACTACCGCATCACCCGGCTGTTGCTGGCCGGCAGCATCCCGGCTTCGCTGGCCACCATCGGGCTGATGCACTTCACCGGCGTCACCAAGGGCTGGGCTCAAGCGCTGACCTTCAGCCTGGGCATTGCCTTGCTGGTCACCGCCGTGGTGGTGGCCTACCGCCAGGCCTGGCAGGCGCTGGGCCTGCGGCTGGAGCGTTGGCTGCCCGAGCGCCGCAAGGCCGTGCTCACGGTGGTGGCCGGCGTATTGCTGGGCGTGCTGGTCAGCCTCAGCTCCATCGGCGCCGGTGCGCTGGGCGCCACCCTCATCCTGCTGCTCTACCCACGCCTGCCGGCCCAGCGCCTGGTGGGCACCGACATTGCCCACGCCGTACCGCTGACGCTGGTGGCCGGGATCGGCCATGCCACCCTGGGTCACGTGGAATGGGGCTTGCTGGTCTTTTTGCTGCTGGGCTCGTTGCCGGGCATCTGGCTTGGCGCGCAGCTCACCAAGTCTCTGCCGGAGCGCGCCGTGCGTGCGCTCCTGTGCGTTTCCCTGGTAGCCGCCGGCCTCAAAGTGATTCATTGACCCTTAATTGACGATGTACGCCTACACCGAGTTCGACCGCCAGTTCCTGCGCGCCCGTGCAGCCCAGTTTCGTGACCAGCTCAACCGCCACTTGGCGGGCCGCTTGCCCGAGGACGATTTCAAGGCCTTGCGCCTGCAGAACGGCTGGTACGTGCAGCGACATGCGCCGATGCTGCGCGTGGCCGTGCCCTACGGCGTGCTGAGCGCTACGCAACTGCACCAGCTGGCCAGGATCGCCCGCACGCACGACCAGGGCTGGGGCCACTTCACCACGCGCCAGAACCTGCAGTACAACTGGATTCCGCTGACCCAGGCCGCCGACGTGATGGACCAGCTGGCCGCCGTCGACATGCACGGCATCCAGACCAGCGGCAACTGCATCCGCAACATCACCGCCGATGCGCTGGCCGGGGTGGCCGCCGACGAGATCGTCGATTCGCGCCCCTACGCCGAAGTGATGCGCCAGTGGAGCACCCTGCACCCCGAGTTCGCCTTCCTGCCGCGCAAGTTCAAGATCGCGGTGTCGGGCGCGGTGGAAGACCGGGCCGCCATCGGCTGGCACGACGTCGGCCTGCAACTGCTGAAGAACGAAACCGGCGAAGTCGGTTTTCGGGTGCAGGTGGGCGGCGGCATGGGCCGCACGCCCATCATCGGCTCGGTGATCCGCGAGTTCCTTCCCTGGAACCAGATCCTCTACTACCTCGAAGCCATCGTGCGGGTCTACAACCGCTACGGCCGCCGCGACAACGCCTACAAGGCGCGCATCAAGATCCTGGTGAAGGCCGAGGGCCAGAAGTACTTCGACGCGGTAGAGGCCGAGTTCCAGCGAATCCTGACCGACGACGTGGGCGCCGGCCTGCAGCTCATACCTCAGGCCGAGTTCGACCGCATTGCCGCCAGCTTTGCCTGGCCGGCCGGCGTGGTGCCCACGGCCGAGGTGCCTGCGCCCACCGACGCCCCGTTGCCCTACCAGCGCTGGCTGCAGCGCAATGTGCATGCACATCTGGCGCCGGGTTACAGGGCGGTGACGCTGTCGCTCAAACGCGCCGGCCTGCCGCCGGGCGATGCCACGGCCGACCAGATGGACGCCGCCGCTGCCCTGTCCACCGCCTACAGCCACGGCGAACTGCGCGTCACGCACGACCAGAACCTGCTGCTGCCCTGGGTGAAGCAGACCGATCTGCCGGCGCTGTTCGAGGCCGCGCGCGCCGCAGGTTTTGCGACGCCCAACATCGGCCTGCTGACGGACATGATCAACTGCCCCGGCGGCGATTTTTGCGCCCTGGCCAATGCCCGCAGCATCCCTGTGGCCGCTGCCATCACCGAGCGCTTTGCCGACCTGGACGAGCTCTACGACATCGGCGACATCGACCTGCACATCAGCGGCTGCATCAACAGCTGCGGCCACCACCACAGCGGCCACATCGGCGTGTTGGGCGTCGACAAGGACGGCAGCGAGTGGTACCAGATCTCGCTGGCGGGATCGGATGGCAGCACCCTCAGCGGCCCGGCCACGCCCGGCAAGGTGATCGGCCCTTCGTTTGCAGCCGAAGAAGTGCCCGACGTCATCGAAGCCGTGGTCGATGTCTACCGCGCCCAGCGCAGCCCCGGTGAACGCTTCATCGACACCGTGCGACGCATCGGTCCGGCGCCCTTCAAGGCCGCTGCCGACGTTCAACGCCACATCACGGCGCAGAACACCGTTCCGACAAGCCCCGTTTAAGCCGGAAGCCCTTCACCATGCATTTCATCAACACGGCGCAAGACGCCTGGCACGCGGCCGGCGGCGAAGACGGCCCCCAGCCCCACCCGCCTGTTCGCGCCAACAGCCTGCTGACCCTGGAGCAATGGCACGCCGTGCGTGAACATTGGCCGGCCGACGTGCCCGCCGGTGTGACGTTGCCCAACACCGTCGACATCGAAACCCTGGCCGCCGACCTGCCCCGCCTGGGCTTGGTGGTGCTGCACTTTCCCAAGTGGGTAGACGGCCGCGCCTACACCCAGGCCCGCCTGTTGCGCACCCGGTATCGCTTTGCGGGGCAAGTGCGTGCCACCGGCGATGTGCTGGTCGACATGCTGCCGTTGCTGGCACGCACCGGCTTTTCCGCCGCGCAGATGCGCTCTGACCAGAACCGAGAAGCGGCCGAACGCGCGCTGGATTTTTTTGCCGGCCACTACCAGGGCGATGTGCAGCAGCCCAAGCCGGCCTTCGCCCGCGACGTGAACGCCGATCTGGCCGCCAAGCGTCAGGCCGATGCCGAGCAGTTTGCCGGCCATGGAATCTGACCATGACTGCCATCGCGCTTTATGCCCGTGAAACCCCCGGTTTCGCCGAGCGGGTTGCCCATGCCGTGGCGATGCTGCAATCGGCCGCCACCGCACACGCCGGCCGCATCGTGCAGGCCACCAGCCTGGGCGCCGAGGACATGGTCGTCACCGACCTGATCGCCCGCCACGCCCTGCCGATTGCTGTGGGCACTTTGGAAACCGGCGCCCTGCATCCCGAAACCGTGGCCTTGATCGACACCATCCGCACGCGCTATGCGGTGCCTGTGGAGGTGTACCACCCGCAGGCCGAGGCGGTGCTGCACTTCGTCAAGTCGAATGGCCACAGTGCGATGCATCGCAGCCTGGCGTTGCGCAAGGCCTGCTGCGGCGTGCGCAAGATGGAGCCACTGGGCCGCATGCTGGCAGGCCGCACGGCCTGGGTGACGGGCCTTCGCCGCGAGCAGAGCCACGCCCGGGGCGAGGTGCCCTTCAGCGAGCCCGAGAACCAGGCCGACGGCACCGTGCGCACCAAGTTCAACCCCTTGGCCGACTGGAGCTGGGCCGATGTGTGGCACTACATCCAGCGGCACAAGGTGCCCTTCAACCCGTTGCACGACCAGTTCATGCCCAGCATCGGTTGCGCACCCTGCA
>JANOAQ010000387.1:0-3813 GCA_031411195.1 Burkholderiaceae bacterium
CCCGGAAACCTGAAAACCTACGCGACGATCGAAGGCGGCAGCGCCAAGATCACCGACGCGGTGGCTCCGCTGATTGCCGTGCCCACCACCGCCGGCACCGGCAGCGAAGTGGCGCGCGGCGCCATCGTGATCGTCGACGACGGCCGCAAGCTGGGTTTTCACAGTTGGTTTCTGCTGCCCAGGGCGGCGCTCCTCGACCCCGAACTCACGCTTGGCCTGCCGCCGGGCCTGACCGCTGCCACCGGCATGGACGCCATCGCCCATTGCCTGGAAACCTTCATGGCGCCGGCCATCAACCCGCCGGCCGACGGCATCGCACTCGACGGCCTGGCACGGGGCTGGGCCCACATCGAACGCGCCACCCGCGACGGCCAGGACCGCGAGGCGCGCTGGAACATGATGAGCGCCAGCATGCAGGGCGCAATGGCCTTCCAGAAAGGCCTGGGCTGTGTGCATTCGCTGAGCCACAGCCTGGGCGGCGTGAACCCGAAACTGCACCACGGCACGCTGAACGCGATGTTCCTGCCCGCCGTGGTGCTGTTCAACGCGCCGGCCGAATCGATGCAGAAGGAACAGCGCCTGCAGTGTTTGGCGCACGCCATCGGCCTGAGCGGCTGCGATGCCGAGGGCCGCGCCCTGGCCGATGCCATCCGCGCGCTCAACGCCCGTCTGGGCCTGCCCAGCGGCCTGGCGGCGATGGGCGTGACGGCCGATCTTTTCGAGCGCGTGATCGACGGCGCCATGGCCGACCACTGCCACAAGACCAATCCGCGCATCGCCACGCGGGACGAGTACCGAATGATGCTGGAAACGTCGATGTAAGGGCTGCCCGCCCCTACACCACTGGTCCGACACGTGCCGGCCGGTGGCCCGATGGCTGCGGATTGGTTCCCCGTGCAGGCTGTCGGCCTGGGCTGCAGCCTGTCACAAGGCGCTTGGGGCGCAGTGGGGCAGGCGATATGGTGTGCTACATCACCAACACACCGGATCCGCCCATGCAGACCTGGGATCAACAAGGCCCCATCTACCAGCAACTGGCCGACCGTCTGGCCGCCCGGCTGCTGGACGGTGAGCTGAGCGAAGGCGAGCCGATGCCGTCGGTACGCGCGCTGGCCAGCCGCTACCTGCTGAACCCGCTGACGGTGAGCCGCGCCCTGCAGGCCCTGGACGAAGACGGCTTGCTGGAAACCCGGCGCGGGCTGGGTATCTACGTGCGCCCCGGCGCCCGTGAGCGGCTGCGCCAGGCGGCCCGCGAGCGCTTTCTGAACAACGAGTGGCCCCCACTGCGCGAGCGCCTGCGCCGCCTGGGCCTGACCGCCAACGATTTGAACTGGGAGGCTTGAGATGGACCCCTTGATCCAGGCACACGACCTGACCCTGCGCTACGGCCGCAAGACCGCCGTCAATGGCGTGAGTTTTTCCATCCCCCAGGGCCGCGTAGTGGGCCTGCTGGGCCACAACGGGGCGGGCAAGACCTCGTTGATGAAGGCGCTGGTGGGGCTGCTGCCGGCCCAAGGCCGGCTCAGCGTGCTGGGCTTGGACCCCGTCAAGCAGCGGGTGCAACTGCTCGAATCGCTGGCCTACATCCCCGATGTGGCGATCTTGCCGCGCTGGGCCAGGGTGTCGGAGCTGATCACGTTGATGAGCGGCCTGCACCCGAAGTTTTCAGCTGAGCGGGCCCGCACCCTGCTGCGCCGCACCAGCGTGGGCCTGGGCGACAAGGTCAAAAGCCTGTCCAAGGGCATGGTGGTGCAGGTGCACCTGGCCCTGGTAGCGGCCATCGACGCCAGGCTCTTGATCCTGGACGAGCCCACGCTGGGCCTGGACGTGCTGTCGCGCAAGAGCTTCTACGAGATGCTGATCGACGAATGGTGCGACGGCGAGCGAAGTGTGCTGATCTCGACCCATCAGGTCGAGGAGATCGAGACCCTGCTGTCGGACGTGATGATGCTCAACGAAGGCAAACTGGTGCTGGCCATCCCGCTGGCAGACATCGACAGCCGCTTCACCGCCCTGGGGCATGACGCCGCCGCTGCCGACGCGGTGGCCGCTGCCCACCCGCTGCTGCGTTACCGCGTGCAGGGGGGCAGCGCGGCCCTGTTCGACGGCGCACCGCCGCCCGAGGTGGCGGCCCTGGGCCAGCGCCTGAGGCCCAGCCTGGTGGACCTGTTCGTGGCGCTGACGCGCCGGCCCGAGATCAACCGCACCCAAGGCCTGTGAGGAGCCGCGCAATGAACCGATTTGTCACCCTGATGAAACGCGAGTGGCTGCAGCACCGCATCGGCTGGCTGGTGTTGATGGTGCTGCCCAGCGCCATCATGATGGGCCTGAGCCTGATCGATGCCAAAGGCCTGCAGGTTCAGGTGGATGGCGACGGCACGAACCTGCCGCCCCTGGCGCTACTGCCCATCCCCTTGCAGACCGTGGGCTGGATGGCCGCCACGGCCGTTCTGGCATTCGTATTGGCGATGCTGTCGGTGCTGGGCCAGCTGGCAGGATTGGCGCGACGCGACATCCAGGACCGGTCGATCGAATTCTGGCGCTCTCTGCCCGTCAACGATGCTCAGGCGGTGGGCGCCACAGTGCTGATGCATCTCATCGTGCTGCCCGGGTTGGCACTGGTGGCCGGCACCTTGGGCGCACTGGTGGTAGGCGCCGTGGCCATCAGCTTGCAACATGGCTTCAACGCCTGGTTGCTGCAGCCCTGGTGGCAAGTAGCGCCGGCCATGGTGATGCTGCTCCTGCGTATGCTGCTGGGTCTGATCCTCGTCATGGCCTGGCTGTCACCGTTTTTACTGCTGATGATGGCCGCTTCGGCCTGGCTCAAGCGCTGGGCTGTGCCGGTGGTGGTGGTCGGAAGCGTTCTGGCAGTGCAGATCGGCGACCGCTACTTGCCGGTGCCCCTCTTCCAGCCTGTGTTCAAGCGGTTGGCCAGCGAGGCGATGGAGGCCATGTTGTCTTCGCACTCCCTGCGGGGCCTGGGCCTGCACTTCGAAGGCCCGGCCGATATAACCGCCGCCCTGCCCCGTTTGCCCGCAGGCCTGCTGGCCGATGCCGGCCATGTGCTGGCCAATGCCGCAACGCCGGCTTTCCTGGCAGCCCTGGCCGTCGGCGCCATGGGCTTCGGGCTGCTGGTTTGGCGGCGCCAGAGAATCTGATGACCCGGGTTGCATGCCTCGGGCTGGATGCAGGGGCTGGGCTGATCAGCCAGCCAGGCCGGCAAACACGTGTTGCACGTCTTCGTTCGCGTCCAGCGCGGCCAGAAAGCTTTCCACCTCCTCCAACTGCTCGGCGGTAAGGCTGGCCGGGTTCACGGGGTTCTTGGGCTGGTAGCCCAGCTTGGCCGACAGCACGTTGAAGCCCTGCGCCGGCAGCGCACGGCTGACCAGATCGAGGTCGGTCGGGTCGGTCAGGAAGATGCTGACGCCATCGTCGCCGGCCGGCTCGAAGTCTTGTGCGCCGGCCTCGATGGCGGCCAGTTCGACGTCGGCACCAGGCGCCGAGGGCTCGGCCTCGATCAGGCCCAGGTGCGTGAAGTCCCAGGCCACCGAGCCCGCCGTGCCCAACTGTCCCTTGCGGAACAGTACCCGCATGTCGGATGCGGCGCGGTTCACGTTGTCGGTCAGGCACTCCACCATCACCGGCACGCGGTGCGGGGCAAAGCCCTCGTAGATGACGTGCTCGAAGTGCACCGCCACACCGGTGAGGCCGGCGCCCTTCTTGATGGCGCGCTCGAGCGTTTCTTTCGGCATCGACACCTTGCGCGCTTGCTCCACCACCATGCGCAGGCGCGCGTTGGCGGCCGGGTCGGCA
>JANOAQ010000388.1:0-3631 GCA_031411195.1 Burkholderiaceae bacterium
CTGACCGGCGCGCCCAGCCTGGTGGACGAAAAGCAGCTGAAGGAATTACACATCCGGCTGCGCAATCCGGGTGGCGTGACGGCCTGATGCGCTGGTGCTGCGGCGGTCTGCTGGGCCGCTGCCCCCGGCCCGCCGTGTGCCCTGCGCCCGGCGGGCCGTTTTCATCTGGCGTCGCCTTCGGGTTCGGTATAACATTGGTTATAACTTTGCCGGAGCCCCACCATGCACGCCCTCAAGCTCACCCAGATCGGCAACTCGGTCGGTGTCATCCTGCCCAAGGAAGTGTTGGCGCGGCTGAAGCTGGAGAAGGGGGACACGCTTTATGTCACCGAGACGCCTGATGGCGTGGCCCTGACACCACTGGATCCGGCCTTCGAGCAGCAGCTCGAAATCGGCCGCGAGTTCATGCGCGAGTACCGTGACACTTTCAGGGCACTCGCCAAGTGAGCGCTCCAGACTGGCGCTGGATCGACCGCCGTCTGTTGATCCTGTTGCACGATGAAAGCCTGTCCATGCATGGCGGCGCATCCGGGTTGCGTGACGAAGGCTTGTTCGATTCGGCGCTGGCGCGCCCATTAAACCTGGTTGCCTACGGCGAGCCCGACTTGGCCGCCTTGGCTGCCAGCTACGCGTCGGGCCTGGCTCAGAACCACCCGTTTGTGGACGGCAACAAGCGCGCTGCGTTCCTGTCGGTCGGCTTGTTCCTGGGTCTCAACGGTCACCGACTTGCCGCCTCGCAGGCCGAGGCCACCGTGGCGGTCTTCGGTCTTGCATCCGGCGACATCGACGAAGCCACCTTTGCGGCCTGGCTGCGTGAGCGCCTTGCACCGCGCTGAGACCTGGGCACTGAATGAAAACTGCTGAATCCATGCCCACGATGACGCATCTGGCTTCCTGCGCCACCGACACCACCCTCGACCACACCCGCATCGACGACACCCGCATCGCTGCGGTGCGGGCCCTGGTGTCGCCGGCGGTGATGCTGGAAGACCTGCCCGTCACGCCCGCCATCGAGGCCACGGTGGAAAGCACCCGCGCGGCCATCGGCCGCGTGCTGCATGGCGCCGATGACCGGCTGGTGGCGGTGGTGGGGCCCTGCTCCATCCACGACCATGATCAGGCGATGCAATACGCCGGCATGTTGAAGCCCCTGGCCGACGAACTGGCCGGCGAGCTGATCGTGGTGATGCGGGTCTATTTCGAGAAGCCGCGCACCACGGTGGGCTGGAAGGGCTACATCAACGACCCGAGGCTGGACGGCAGCTTTCGCATCAACGAAGGCCTGCGCCGCGCACGCCAACTGCTGCTCGACATCAGCGCGCTGGGCCTGCCGGCGGGCACCGAGTTTCTCGACCTGCTGAGCCCGCAGTACGTGAGCGACCTGATCGCCTGGGGCGCCATCGGCGCACGCACCACCGAAAGCCAGAGCCACCGCCAGCTGGCCTCGGGCCTGAGCTGCCCCGTCGGCTTCAAGAACGGCACCGACGGGGGCATGCAGGTGGCCGCCGATGCGCTGGTATCGGCCGCTGCACCGCATGCCTTCATGGGCATGACCAAGATGGGCGTGGCGGCGATCTTCGAGACCCGTGGCAACGACGACGGCCACGTCATCCTGCGCGGTGGCAAGGCGCCCAACTACGACGCGGCGCATGTGGAAGCGGCCTGGGCCGCGCTGCGCAAGGCCGGCCTGCGTGAGCAGGTGATGGTCGACTGCTCACACGCCAACTCGTCCAAGCAGCACCGCCGCCAGATCGAGGTGGCCGCCGACGTGGCCGCCCAGATGGCGGCCGGCGAGCGCCGGATCATGGGCGTGATGGTGGAAAGCCACCTGCACGAAGGCCGTCAGGACCTGAAACCTGGCATCGCGCTGAAGCCCGGTGTGTCGATCACCGATGCCTGCATTGGCTGGGACGACACCGCGCCCTTGCTGCGGCAGTTGGCGGCAGCGGTCAAACAACGGCGCAGCCACCCATGACCCCATTGGCGCGGCCCTTCAAGATCCCCGAAAGCGTGCTGGTGGTGATCCACACGCCGGCGTTGGAGGTGCTGTTGATCGAGCGCGCCGACAAGCCCGGCTTCTGGCAGAGCGTGACGGGCAGCAAGGACCTGCCGGATGAACCACTGCAGCAGACGGCGGTGCGCGAAGTGGCCGAAGAAACCGGCATCGTGGTGGGCACGCCGGCGGTGCCTTTGTCGGCGCTGCGCGATTGGCAGCTGCAGAACGTCTACGAGATCTATCCCGTCTGGCGCCACCGCTATGCGCCGGGCGTGACGCACAACACCGAGCATGTCTTCGGCCTGTGTGTGCCGCCCGGCACGCCGGTGCTGCTGGCCCCGAGTGAGCACACGGCCTACCAGTGGCTGCCCTGGCGCCAGGCGGCCGATCGCTGCTTTTCGCCCAGCAATGCCGAGGCGGTGCTGCACCTGCCGCGGCTGACAGGCTGAGCCGCCATGCCCACCCGCGGCCCCCACTTCACCGCTTCGCGCCTGCAGGGCCTCGGCCTGGGCGCTGGCACCACCCAGCACGCCGCCGACGTGCTGCGCGTGGCCACCTACAACATCCACAAGGGCGTGCGCGGCATCGGGCCGCGCAAGCGGCTGGAGATCCACAACCTGGGCCTGGGCATCGAGGCACTGGATGCCGACCTGGTGTGCCTGCAGGAAGTGCGGCTGTTCCACCAGCGCGATGCGCGGCAGTTTCAGCGCACCTTGCTGGGCTGGCCCGACGAAGGCCAGGCCGACTACCTGGCGCCCGAAGGCTACGAGGTGGCCTACCGTACCAATGCCACCACCAAGCACGGCGAGCACGGCAACGCGCTGCTGTCGCGCTGGCCCATCGGCGATGTGGGGCACCACGACGTCAGCGACCACCGCTTCGAGCAACGCGGCCTGCTGCACGTGCCGGTGTGGTGGCAGGGTGTGGAGGTGCATGCGGTGGTGGCCCACCTGGGGCTGATCCACAGCAGCCGCGTGCGGCAGATCGAGCGCCTGGCTGCCTTCATCGAAGCGGAGGTACCGCCGGGTACACCACTGCTGGTGGCTGGTGATTTCAACGACTGGGGCGGAAAGCTTGATGGCCCGATGGCCGACATCGGCTTGAAGCGAGCCCGTGCCGGCACCGAGCGGGCGCAACGCACCTTTCCGTCGGCCGTGCCGCTGTTTGCACTTGATCGGGTCTACACGCGGGGGCTGATCTGCCTGTCCACCATGGTGCCGCGCAACAGCGGTTGGGCCCGCATGTCCGACCACCTGCCCCTGGTGGTCGAGTTGCAGCTGGATTGATGTCTGCCCCCACGTCGCTTCGCTCCTGCCCCCCGAGGGGGCGCTCAGCCGCCTTGGGGCGGCCCGGCGCCGGCTGACGACCTGAAGCCGCCAGCCCCGCGCTGGCCGGCACCAACGGGCGGCCTGAGGGCCGCCTTTTTCATGGGCGCTCACTGTGCTGCCGGTTGTTCTTCGCCTGTAACCCGCCGCGCTTTGCGCCGGCCCCTGGCTGACTACACTCGCGCTTTCGCCCACATGGCCACACTTTTCCAGGCGCCGACCGTGACCGTAACCTCCTTTGCCTACCCTTCCCCGCGCGCCGTGTTGCGCTTGACACTGCGTGGTGCGCTGCGCCCGTTGGTGCTGGCTT
>JANOAQ010000389.1:0-6739 GCA_031411195.1 Burkholderiaceae bacterium
GCCGTTGCCCGCAGAGCCATAGTTGAGGCTGCCCGGGCCGGCCTTGGCCAGGGCCACCAGCTCGCCCACCGTCTTGGCCGGCACGGCTGGGTTGACCACCAGGGCCAGTGGCTGCTGGGCGGTGCGGGCCACGGGGGCAAAGTCTTTGAGGGTGTTGTAGCTGAGCTTGCTGTAGATGGCCGGGTTGATCACCATGGTGCCGGTATTGGCCATCAACAGCGTGTAGCCGTCGGGATCGCTGCGCGCCACGAATTCGGCGCCCACCGCACCACCGGCGCCGGCCTTGTAGTCGATGATGACGGGCTGGCTCAACTGGGCTGTCAGCTTGTCGGCCAGCAGGCGGGCATGGGCGTCGAGCGGCCCGCCGGCCGGAAAGCCGATCAGGATCTTGATGGGTTTGACAGGAAAGGCCTGGGCCCAGGCGGTGGCCGGCAGGCCGCTCAAGGCCAGCAGACCCAGGGTCAGCTGGCTCAGAGCCAGCGCGGCACGGCGGCTTTTCAGCGCGATCGTCATGGGGTCTCCAGCAGGTCTTGGGTTTCAGGATGGCGGCGCATGTAGGTGCGCACATAGCCACAGACCGGGCGCACCCGCCAGCCTTGGGCACGCACCTCGGTCAACACGGCGGCCACCAGTTCAGCGGCCAAGCCCTGGCCTTGCAAGGCCGGCGGAACCTCGGTGTGGGTGATGTGCAAGGTGTTGCCGACGCGGCGGTATTCAAGCAGGCACATGCCACCGGCCACTTTGGCAACAAACCGAGTGTGCATGGCCTCATGCACCACGGTCAAGGCAGATGGGCTCATGGGGGCGGTGGGTGGGTGGCTGGGCATTGACCGCTGGCTATACCGGGGGCCATCACCGCGCCAGTTGCTGCCAGAGAAACGAAAACTCCAGCGCCATCATGTCGGCCTTCTGGCCGTTGTCGGCGGCACCGGCGTGGCCGCCTTCGATGTTCTCGTAGTACAGCGGCGCGTGGCCCTGCTCGGCCATGCGGGCGGCCATCTTGCGGGCATGGCCGGGGTGCACCCGGTCGTCGCGGGTGCTGGTGGTGAACAACACCTTGGGCAGCTTCTGACCCGCCTTCACGTTCTGGTACGGGCTGTACTTCGAGATCCAGGCCCATTCGGCGGGCAGGTCGGGGTTGCCGTACTCGGCCATCCACGACGCGCCGGCCAGCAGCCGGTGGTAGCGCTGCATGTCCAGCAGCGGCACTTGGCACACCACTGCGGCAAACAGCTCGGGCCGCTGCAGCATCACCGCGCCCACCAGCAGGCCGCCGTTGCTGCCACCCTGCATGCCCAGGTGGGCGGCACTGGTGACGCGGGTCTTGATCAGGTCTTCGGCCACGGCGGCAAAATCGTCGTAGCTGTTCTGCTTGTGGGCCCCGACCGCAGCCTGGTGCCAGGCCGGGCCGAATTCACCCCCGCCGCGAATATTGGCCACCACCAGCACGCCGCCGTGCGCGAACCAGGCGGTGCCGAAGCCGGCCGAATACCAGGGCTGCTGCGACACCTCGAAGCCGCCGTAGCCGTACAGCAGGGTGGGGTTCAGTCCGTCGGGCTTGGCGCCGGCGGGCCAGACGATGAAGTAGGGCACGCGGGTGCCGTCTTTCGAGCTGGCAAAACGCTGCTCCACCCGCATGCCCGCCGCGTCGAAGAACGAGGGCCGTGCCTTCAGCGGCTGCAGTCCGGGTTGGTCGGTGCGCCCCAGCAACAGTGAATCGGGCGTTAGGAAATCGGTGTAGGTGACGAAGAAGTGCTCGGCCAGTGGGTCGTCGGCGGGCAGTTCGGAGTCGTAGAGCGACCGCACGCCCAGCGTGCCGGGGAAAGGCGCCGGCAATTCGCGCCGTATCCAGCCCGTGCCTTCAGGCTGCCAGGCTTCCAGCCTGCCGGCCACGTTGTCCAGCACGTCCACCAGCACCTGGCTGCGGGTGGTGCTGAAGCCCGCCAGAGAACGCATGGCCGTGGGCGTGAACAGGGCCTGCAGCAGCGGCATGCCGGCGCCATCCTTGGCGGCCAGCACGGCCTGCGCATCACCCACCAGCAGCGCGCCGGCGGGCCAGCGTTGGCCACCCACCGTCCAATCACTGCGCAGGCGCAGCAGGGCGCGCGTGCCCCAGAATTGAAGCGTGGCATCGCTGGGGATGTGGATGCGCTGGCGTTGGTCACCGGCCAGGATGAACTGCTCGGTGTTGTAGAAGTCGGTGGCACGCAGCACCACGGTGCGCACCTGGCCGGGCGTGTGGTCGACCCAGGCCGACACGGCCACGTCCTTGGCCAGGCCCTCGAACACCGTCTTGGCCTGAGCCAGGCTCTGGCCGCGCTGCCAGCGCTTGACCAGGCGCGGGTAGCCTGAATCGGTCATCGAGCCGGGGCCGAAATCAGTGCCCACGTACACCGTATCGGCGTTCAACCAGGTGATGTCGGTCTTGGCCTCGGGCAGCTTGAAACCATCGGCCACGAACGTTTTGCGCACCGCATCGAACTCGCGCACCACCACCGCATCGGCACCGCCGCGCGACAGCCGCAGCAGGCAATGTTGGTAGGTGGGCCCCAGGCACTCGACGCCTGACCAAACCCAGTTTTCGCCCTCGGCCTTGGCCAGGGCGTCCAGGTCGAGCACCGTCTCCCAGGCCGGGTTGGGCTGGCGGTAGCTGGCCAGGGTGGTACGGCGCCACAGGCCACGCGGGTGCTGCGCGTCGCGCCAGAAGTTGTAGAAGGCGTCGCCATGGCGCTGCACGTAGGCGATCTTCTCGCGCGAGTCGAGGATGGCGCGAAAGCCTTCGCGCATGCTGGCAAAGCGCGGGTGCTGCTCCAGCACGGCCCGGCTGGCGGCGTTGCGCTCGCGCACCCAGGCCAGGGCGCGCTCGCCCTGCACGTCTTCCAGCCACAGGTAGGGATCGGTGTCGGCGTTGGCGGTGGGGGCGTCGGCGGTCATGGCGGCGGGGCTCAGCAAGGCAACAAAGGCGGCCACCAGGGCCGGGCGCAGGGTTCGGGCAAGCAGGGCGCTCATGGGCGAACATTCATGGGCGATCAGGCCCCGCCGCGCCACAGGGGCTGGGCCAACACTTCGACCGAGCCGTTGCCATCGCTCACATAGGCATGTCCGTCCTGGATGCTGATCTGCAACTGCATCGAGCGCTGCGCCATCTTGGCCAGAGCCTGGCTTTGTTCGAAGGGCAGTTGCCAGATCTCGAGGTTGCGCAGCCGGCTGATCTTGTTGGCGATGCCCGCGTACCAGATGTGGGCCGAGTGGCTGTAGCAGTACAGCGTGACGCGGCGGGCCTTGCCGCAGGCCTTGGCCAGGCGCCTGTCGTCGGGCTGGCCCACCTCGATCCAGTGCAGCAACTGGTCGGACAGGTCCTTGTGCCACAGGTCGGGTTCGTCGGCATCGGCCATGCCGCGCGCCAGTTGCAGGGTGCCGTTCAGGCCATCGGCCGGTACGTTCAGCGCAAAGGCCAGCAGGCGCACCATCAGGCGCGCTTCGGTCTCGCTGGGCTGCAGGGGCAGGGTCAGGCTGTGGTCGCCATAGACATTGCGGTCCATGTCGGCCACTTGAAGCGTGGCCTTGTAGATCGTGGCTTTGATGGCCATCAGGGATGCTCCGTGGCGGTGCCGGGCAGGGCCGGAAAGGCGGCACTGTGCCACAGTGCCTTCCGGCCACGGCCACGGCCGGCACAATGGGTATCGAACATGGCCAGTCCTGCATCCGATTACACAGCCCTGATCGCCGATGACATTGGCCGTGCCCGCCTGCGTGCGCACGGCCATGGCGCACGCTGGGCGGCGTTGGCCAGTGTGGTCACTGCGGTGCTGTTCTTGTCGGCCCAAGGTCAATTGGGCGGTACCACCGGCAGTGGCTTGTGGTTGGTGGTCATGGCCCTGGTCATTGGCGTGCGGCTGTTGGTGCAGGCCATGCACCAGCGTGCCGATCTTGCCGATCGTGCCGGTCGTGCAGATCATTCCCGTCAGGATTGGCAACGCTGGCTTTGGCGTTATCGGGCAGCCATCGGCCTGCATGGTCTGGTGTGGGGCGCATCGGCCTGGTTGCCAGACTCGCTGGCCGATCCGCAACAACAGAACGTGCTGCTGTTCATGCTCACGGGCCTGGCCATCGGTGCAATGACGCTCACCCTGTTCGACCTGCGCGCTGCGCTGATGTTTGCCCTGCCCTGCCTCCTGCCCTTGACGCTGCGGCTGTTGCTTGACCCGGCGCCCCTGGCCGTGGCCACGGTGGTGGCCCTGTTCATGGCCGTGCTGCTGATGGGCATCCTCACCGTCGCCGGGCGGCGTGCCACCCGAGAGCGGCAGGCCCACGCCATCACCCGCAGGGCCGAGGCAGACAGCGCCCAAGGTGCCCGCGAAGCCGGCGCCCTGCTGCGCATGCTCTTCGACCATGCCGGCCAGGGCATCAGCGTGTTTGACAAGAACCTGCGTTTGCGGGCGTGGAACGCACAGTCGGCCAGCTTCATCGGTGCCGACCCGGCCATGATCCGCGAGGGCCTGCCTTTGCGCTCCGTGCTGCTCAGCATGGCTCGGGCTGGCCAGTTCGGGCAGGTCGACCCGCAGTTGGAGGTCGAAAGGCGGCTGGCGCAGGCAGGCAGTGGCCAATCGGCCATCGTTCACCAGACCTGGTCGGATGGGCGTTGTATCGAAATTCGGCGCAACCCCTTGCCCGATGGCGGCGTGGTGATGTACCTGACCGACATCACCGAGCGCGAGGTCTCGCAGGCCGCGCTGGCCGAGCAGCAGGCCAAGTTTGCCTTGGTGCTGGAGCGCACCGAGCAGGGTTTCTGGTTCATCGACAACGCGTTGCGAACCACCGATGCCAACCCGGCCATGTGCCGCATGCTGGGCCTGAGCCGGCAGGCCATGCTGGGCCGCAACATCTTCGAGTTTGTGGACGACGCCAACGCCGCCATCTTCAGATTGCATGTACAGATGCGCGCGCAGGGCCAGGCAGAAGCCTATGAGATCGCGCTGCGCCGCGCCGATGGCAGCCTGGTGCATTGTTTCAACAATGCCACCCCTTTGATCGATGCCCAGGGCCGCAAGGTGGGCGCACTGGGCTTGTTTTCAGACATCAGTGCACAAAAGCGCGCCGAGCAGCTGGCGCGCCAGGCCAGCGAACTGCTTGCTCAGAAGTCGCAGGTCTTGTCAGCCACGCTGGACAGCCTGGATCAGGGTGTTCTGAGCGTCGATCGCCATGGCCGCTGCAACGCCTGGAACCGCCGGTTCCTCACCCTGCTGCAGTTGCCCGAGTCGCTGATGCTGGGCTCGCCCACGATGGACGAAGTTCGGCGCTATCAAACCGAACAAGGGCACTTCGGCCCAGGCCTGGAAGGCCTGGACCAGCCCGGCCGGGAGGCGCATCAGCGGTTCCTGCGGGGTGAGCCTGACAACCTGGCGCCGCGCTACCTGCGACGGCGCAACGACGGCGCCGTGATCGAGGTGGTGACGCACTTCGATGGTGACGGCAGCATGGTGCGCACCTACACCGACATGACCGACCGGCATCAGGCCGAGGCGGCGCTGATCGCCGCGCGGGACGAGGCTGAGCGCGCCAACCGCGCCAAGTCGGAGTTCTTGTCGCGCATGTCCCACGAGTTGCGCACACCTATGAATGCGATTCTGGGATTTGGCCAGTTGATGGAAGCGGACCAGGTCGATCCGCTCAGCAGTGGCCAGCAACAGCGGGTGCAGCAGTTGATGCGTGGCGGCCACCACCTGCTGGTGTTGATCAATGAAGTGCTCGACATTGCCCGCATCGAGGCCGGTACCCTGCACCTGGACCTTCATCCTGTGGACGTGACAGCGCTGGTCCGCGATTGCCTTGCATTGGTGCAGCCGGTGGCCCAGGCGCGTGGCGTGCTGCTCAACGATGCCACGCCCGACGGCCATTGCATGGCCCAGGCCGATGCCACGCGTCTCAAGCAGATCATGCTCAACTTGCTTTCCAACGCGATCAAGTTCAACCGTGCCGATGGCCAGGTGCGCGTGACCTGCCAGCAAGAGGCCGATGCGGTGCTGATCGAAGTGTCCGACGAGGGCCCGGGCATCGAGGCTGCGCTGGTGCCCAGGCTGTTTCAGGCCTTTGAACGGCTGGACGTGGACGGTGCGGTTGAAGGGACTGGCATCGGCCTGGCCTTGAGCCGTCACCTGGTGGCGTTGATGCAGGGCTCCATCGGTGTGCGCAGCACGGTGGGCCGGGGCAGCGTGTTCTGGCTGCGCTTGCCGCCCAGCGGCGAATCAATGCCGGTGCAGGCCCCGGCAGCACCAACGGGCGCCACAGCCGGGCCGCCACTGCGGCGGTCGGTGCTCTACATCGAGGACAACGAGGTCAACCAGATCTTGATGGCCGGCATGCTGGCCCACCGCCCGGCCATCGATCTGCGCATGGCTGGCCTGCCTGAAGAAGGCTTGGCGATGGCCGATGCCGAGCCGCCCGATCTGGTGCTGCTGGACATCCAGTTGCCGGGCATGGATGGTTTTGAGGTGCTGCGCCGGATGCGCGAGGTGCCCGCGCTGCAGCGGCTGCCGGTGGTGGCGGTCAGTGCCAATGCCATGCCCGACGACCTGGAAGACGCACGCCGCGCCGGCTTTGCCGACTACCTGACCAAACCGGTGGACATGCAACGCCTGCTGGCGGTGGTGGACCAGGCGCTGGGTTCCTAGTGCACCCGGCAGCGGTACACCGCCGCCGGGTGCTCACACCGGCCGAGCGCCGGGCCGCCTCAAGCCGG
>JANOAQ010000390.1:0-2490 GCA_031411195.1 Burkholderiaceae bacterium
ACAGCACTTCGTTGGGACTTCCGTGCACGGAGCCGGCTTGGGCGGCCGTCTGGAAGACGGCTGCGTTTTCGTGGGCGGTGACAGCGCTCATGTGGGCTCCGGGGCAAGGGCTGCGCAGGGCAGTGGGTTGGTGGTGCAGGCGCCAGGCCGTGTCAGGGCAACACGACGCTCGGCGATCCTGCTGTGCAGTGTGGTCGGTGGCCTGCAAGGCGGTCGGGCAAATAGCAAGGGCACTCTGGTGCAATTGCTGTAGGCAGTGACAATCTGGCCCATGAATCCGCAGGACTCACTTTTCGGCGCGCAAGCCGCTGTTTCATCGCCCGGACCGCTGACGCCGCCCGCCAATGTGCCGCCCGCCGATGTGCCGCTGGCCGAGCGCCTGCGCCCGCAGACCCTGGACGATGTGATCGGCCAGGCCCACCTGCTGGGGCCGGGCAAGCCGCTGCGGGTGGCATTCGAGACTCGCCGCCTGCATTCGATGATCCTCTGGGGCCCGCCCGGTGTGGGCAAGACCACGCTGGCCCGGCTGGTGGCGGGCGCCGTCAGTTCGAAGTTCATCGTGCTGTCGGCCGTGTTGGCCGGGGTCAAGGACATCCGCGACGCGGTGGCGCAGGCCCGCACCGCGCAGGCCGGCTCCGGGCAAGGCACGGTGGTGTTCGTCGACGAGGTGCACCGCTTCAACAAGGCGCAGCAGGATGCCTTCTTGCCGCATGTCGAATCGGGCCTTTTCACCTTCATCGGCGCCACCACCGAGAACCCCAGCTTCGAAGTGAATTCGGCGCTGCTGTCGCGTGCGACGGTGCATGTGCTCAAGCCGCTGGACGATGACGACCTGACGCACCTCATCGACCGTGCCCGCACCACTCTGGCCGCGCCGCCATTGAGCGACGCTGCCCGGCTACGCCTGATCGGCTATGCGGATGGTGATGCCCGCCGCCTGCTCAATGCCTACCAGAACCTGATGGAACTGGTGCAAGGCAGCGCCGGCGATGCGCCGCCGGCCGAGGTCGACGAACCCCGCCTGGAACAGGCGCTGGGCGAAATGCTGCGCCGCTACGACAAGGGCGGCGACCAGTTCTACGACATGATCAGCGCCCTGCACAAGAGCGTGCGCGGCTCCGACCCCGATGCCGCCCTGTACTGGCTGGCCCGCATGCTCGATGGTGGCGTGGACGCCCGCTACGTGGCGCGCCGCGTCATCCGCATGGCCAGCGAAGACATCGGCCTGGCCGACCCGCGCGGCCAGCAACTGGCCTTGCAGGCCGCCGAGGTGTATGAGCGCCTGGGTTCGCCCGAAGGTGAACTTGCACTGGCCCAAGCTGTGGTCTACCTGGCCGTGGCGGCCAAGAGCAACGCGGTCTACACCGCCTGGAACGCCGTGCGCGCCCTGGTCAAGCAAGACAGCACACGGCCTGTGCCCCTGCGCCTGCGCAACGCCCCCACCCAGTTGATGAAGGGGCTGGGCCACGGAGCCGGCTACCGCTACGCGCATGACGAAGCGGGTGGCTTTGCCGCCGGCGAAGACTATCTGCCCGATGGGCTGCCCCAGCGCACCTTCTACCAACCCGTGCCCCGTGGGCTGGAACTGCGCATCGGCGAGCGCCTGGCCGATCTGCGGCGGCAGAACCAGGCGGCCCGCGACGCGGCGCCGGCGCACGCGCCTGATGGGGGTAAGCCCGAAGGTCGGTAGGAACGTCGGCCGACGCGGTTTTTTTCCGAAGATTGTTGGGTCTTCAGGCGGGAATCCCCGCCCGTTTGACAAGTGACCCCCTGCCTACAATCCGCGCCAACCTGAAGGTCCTGCATCGGCGGGCTTCTTGCTAGACATAACACCACCCGGCTGGCGGCCGGTTCGGCCAACCTGGCTGCGCGCGCCGGTGGGACGAGGATCGGAGACCCCGCGATGGATATCTTGTTGCAACAGATCATCAACGGTCTGGTGCTGGGCAGCATGTATGCGCTCGTGGCACTGGGCTACACGATGGTCTACGGCATCATCAACCTCATCAACTTCGCGCACGGCGAGGTGTTGATGGTCGGTGCCCTGACCAGCTGGACGGTGCTGCGCATGCTGGCCGACAGCGGCTTGCCAGGCTGGCTGATGCTGCTGATTTCACTGATTGCAGCCATCGTGGTGTGCTCGGCACTGAACTACGCCATCGAGAAGATCGCCTACAAGCCGCTGCGCAATGCACCGCGCCTGGCGCCGCTGATCACCGCCATGGGCATGAGCCTGCTGCTGCAGACGCTGGCGATGATCATCTGGCAGCCCAGCACCAAGCCCTACCCGATCCTGCTGCCCAACGAGCCCTACCTCATCGGCGGCGCGGTGATCAACCTCACCCAGATCCTGATCCTGGGCACAACGGTGGTGGTGCTGCTGGGACTGATGTACCTGGTCAACCGCACCAAGCTGGGCCGGGCCATGCGCGCCACGGCCGAGAACCCGCGCGTGGCCGCGCTGATGGGTGTGCGGCCTGACCATGTGAT
>JANOAQ010000391.1:0-21761 GCA_031411195.1 Burkholderiaceae bacterium
GCCTTGCAGAGTACCGACGGCTGGACCCTGGCGCTCGTCGCCCGCAACCTCACCAACAAGAGCTACTCGACCTTGATCTTCAATGCCGGCAACAGCATCAACCGCTATGTGCCGCGTGATGACCAGCGCTATGTCGGTGTGAACTTGCGTTACGACTTCTGATCGTGGCAGCCGCCTTTGCGCAGCGACGGCCGCAAGGCGAAAGAGCACGGGCCATGCTGCGGGCATGGCCCCGGTGGCCCACGGCACTGCCTGCTTTCGGGAGGATCGCTCTGGTGTGGTTTGTCGCATCCTTGACGGCCACCCCTCTCCAGGCGGCTGAACCGGTCACGGTCAAGTTGTGGCCGAACGGGGCTCCGGAGTTGGCAGGTTTCGTGTCTGCACCCGAGGAGATCGTGCCAAAGCGCGATGGGGCACAGAAGCGCCTGATGAACGTTTCCGAGCCCACCCTCAGCGTCTACCGGCCCGACCGGCCCAATGGCACCGCCGTGATCGTGGCGCCGGGCGGCGCTTACCGCTTTCTGGCCATCGAGCACGAAGGTACCCAGGTCTGTGAGCGCCTCACGTCGGTCGGCATCACGTGCGCGCTGCTGCGCTATCGCGTGCCGTTGCGCAGCGCGCGTGATCCGGGCCGCGAAGCGCTGCAAGACGCCCAGCGCGCCATGGGTGTGTTGAGGCAACGGGCCGCCGAATGGAACATCCGGGCCGATCGCGTGGGGTTGCTGGGGTTTTCCGCAGGCGGACATTTGGCTGTCAGGATGGCGCTCAATGCCAACCAGCGCACGTATGCGATGGACCGCGCACTTGATACCCTGGACGCGACCCCGGACTTCGTGGTGCCGGTGTACCCGGCCTATCTGATGGACAAGGGCCGTGCCTTTCGACTGCACCGCGAATTGACGGTCACAGACCAGGCGCCACCCATGTGCCTGATTCACGCCAACGATGACCAGGACCAATCAAGTTCAGCCGGCAGTGCGCTGCTCTACCTGGAATACAAAAAACGCAACCGTTCGGCCGAGCTGCACATCTATGCCAAAGGCGGCCACGGGTTCGGCATGAAGCCTGGCGACCTTCCCGCTGCCGATTGGCTGGTACGGGTGCTTGAATGGATGCGCGCCCAGGGATGGGTGGCCGCATGACCTGCCCGCACCGCAATGCTCACTTGCCAATGATCGTCGGCAGCGCTCGCGTGGCCATTTGCGTGGCCATTTGCGTGGCCATTTCCGAGACACCACTGCCGCCAGAAAGGTCCGCATGAACGCTTTCAGACAACTGCTGTCGCACGCCGATGCATGCAAGCCGGTGGGCACTTGGGTGATGTCGGCCAGCCCCATCGTTGCCGAGGCCATCGGCCTGGCCGGCTTCGATTGGGCGGTGGTCGACATGGAGCACTCACCGCTGGGCCTGATGGACGTGGTGCATGTGCTGCAGGCGGTGGCCGGCACGCCGATGGTGCCGGTGCTGCGTGTGCCCTGGAACGACACCGTCACCATCAAGCGCGTGCTCGATGCCGGTGCCACCACGCTGCTGGTGCCGTTCGTGCAGAACGCCGACGAAGCCCGGCGCGCCGTGGCTGCCACCCGCTACCCACCGCAGGGCATTCGCGGCATGGCAGGCATGAGCCGGGGCTCGCGCTTCGGCACCGCGCCCAACTACCTGAGCACCGCCAACGCGGGCATGTGCGTGATCGTGCAGCTCGAAACGCCGCAGGCGGTCGACCAGCTGGAGGCCATCGTGGCGGTCGACGGCGTGGATGCGCTGTTTCTCGGCCCGGCCGATCTGTCGGCGGCCATGGGGTATGTCGGCCAACTGACCCACCCGGCGGTGATGGCGGTGCTGGGCGATGCCGTCAAGCGTTGCCACGCTCTGGGCAAGCCGGTGGGCATCGTCGGCGGCACGGCCGAGGTGGTGGCGCAATACCGGGCGCTGGGCTTCGACTTTCTGGCCATCGCGTCCGACCTGGGGCTGCTGATGCGCGCCGCGCAGGCAGCCTCGGCGGCGCTGCGGGCGCAGGAAGCTACGGCGCCCGCTGATGCCGCACCTGCTGCCAACGCGACGGCCTTGCCCCCCGCGCCGTCTTCATCGGGCTACTGAGTTGGCCACCGTCGAGCTGCAGCGCGTCGTCAAGAGCTACGACGCCAAGAACACCGTCATCCATGGTGTGGACCTGCAGATCCGGCACGGCGAGTTCGTCGTCTTTGTCGGGCCGTCGGGCTGCGGCAAGAGCACGCTGCTGCGCATGGTGGCCGGGCTGGAGCCGATCACCGGCGGCACGGTGGCCATCGACGGCCAGGTGGTCAACGCGCTGCCACCGCGTCACCGCGACATTGCGATGGTGTTCCAGGACTACGCGCTCTACCCGCACAAGACGCTGTTCGAGAACATGGCCTTCGGCCTGCGGCTGCGCAAGACGCCCGATGACGAAATCACCCGCCGCGTGATGGACGCGGCCAGGCTGCTGCGCATCGACCACATGCTCGACCGCCGGCCGGCCGCCTTGTCCGGTGGCCAGCGCCAGCGTGTGGCCATTGGCCGGGCCATCGTGCGCCAGCCCAAGGTGTTCCTGTTCGACGAGCCGCTGTCCAACCTGGACGCGCAACTGCGCCAGGAGATGCGCACCGAGATCAAGCGCCTGCACCAGCGGCTGGGTGCCACCATCATCTACGTCACGCACGACCAGGTCGAGGCCATGACGCTGGCCGACCGCATCGCCGTGCTGTCGGCCGGCCGGCTGATGCAGTACGACACGCCCGACGCGATCTACAACCGGCCGGCGGCGCTGTTCGTGGCCGGCTTCACCGGTGCGCCGCCGATGAACCTGGTGCCGGCCACGTTGGCCGACCCCGGCACGCTGGACCTGGGCGGTGCGCGCCTGGCACTGCCGGCCACGTTGGCGGGCAAGGCGGCTGGCGCCCGGTCGCTGAAATTCGGCGTGCGGCCCGAGAACCTGACGCTGGCGCCACAGGCTGCCGACAGCCTTCAGCTGGATGCCCAAGTGCAGCTGCTGGAGCCCTTGGGCGCCGAGACGCTGGTCAACTTCCGCGTCGGCGACGCCGAGCTGATCGCCCGCTGCCCCGCGTCGTTCAAGGAGGCGCCGGGCAGCCGCCGCACCCTGTACTTGCAGCCCGACCACATGCACTTGTTCGACGCCGACAGCGGACTGGCGTTGTGACTGTCGCCGCCTCGGCACGGACCTGCGCTTTGATTGGAGACACCCCATGATCCGACGTGAATCGATGCGCGCTGTTCTCGGCGCCACCTTGTTGCTGGCAGCGCTGTGCACGGGCGGGGCGGCCATCGCGCAGACCCAGTTGCGGGTGTTCTCGGGTGGCACCAACCAGCGCCCCGACCTGATGCGGGTGCTGTTCGACCGGTACCAGAAGCAGCATCCCGGCGTGAGCATCACCATCGAGACCGGCGGCGCCACGTCCGAGCTGCAACGCCAATACCTCAGTACGGTGCTCAATGCCAAGGACGCCTCGATCGACCTGTACATGATCGATATCGTCAACCCGGCGCAGTACTTTGGCGCCGGTTGGCTGGAGCCGCTGAACGCCTACGTGGGCGAGCCGTCGGTGGCGCTCAAGCCTTACCTGCCGGTGTACGCGGCCAGCAACGTGATCGACGGCAAGATTGCCGCGATGCCGGCCTTTGCCGACGCGATGTTCATGTTCTACCGCAAGGACCTGCTGGCCAAGCACGGCGTGGCCGAGCCCAGGACCTGGGACGAGCTGGCCACTGCGGCCAAGAAGATCCAGGCAGCCGAAGGCAATCCCAACCTGCAGGGCCTGAGCATCCAGGGCGCGCCGATCGAAGGCGCGGTGTGCACTTTTCTGCTGCCCTACTGGGGCCAGGGCAAGGATTTCAACGACGCCGCCGGCAAGATGACGCTGGACAAGCCCGCCGCCGTCAAAGGTCTGAACCAGTGGCTGTCGATGGTGGACGCCGGTGTGATCAAGAAGAACGTCGCGGAGGTCAAGACACCCGACACGGTCAACGAGTTCAAGGCCGGCCAGGTGGTGTTCGCCATCAACTGGACCTGGGCCTGGGACCGCTTCAAGGACGACAAGGATTCGACCGTCGCCGGCAAGGTGGGCGTGATGGCCATGCCGACCATGCCCGGCGGCAAGAGCGCCACCTGCGTGGGCGGCTGGCAATGGGCGATGAGCGCGTTTTCCAAGCACAAGGCCGAGGCCGCCAACTTGCTGAAGTTCATGGTCACGCCCGAGGCCAGCCGCTTCCTCGCCGCCGAGGGTGCGCTGCTGCCCACCTACCCCGGCGTCTACACCGACGCCGAGGTGCTCAAGAACGTGCCCTGGTTCAAGGACGCCGCCGCAGTGGCGATGGCCGGCAAGAGCCGGCCGATGAGTCGCGACTACGGGCAGGTCAGCGACATCATCCGCACCACCACCAGTGCGGTACTGGCACGCACCAAGAAGCCGGTCGAGGCGGTCGACGAGATCGAAGGCCGGCTCAAGCGCGTGATGCGCTGAATGCCGCGCCAACCAAGCCGCTCTTGACCTTGACCTTGATTCTGACCTTGAACGCATGACCGCCCCCCGACCGACCGTTGGCCTGACGGACCGCCTGCGCGACCCCAGCGAACGCACGCTGGGCTTCTTGCTGCTGGCGCCGGCCTTCCTGCTGCTGGCGCTGATCGTGGCCTACCCGATCGGCAGGCTGCTGTTCAACAGCTTCTTCGACCTGCGTTTGTCCGGTGGCGGCGACGGCGCGGCCAAGTTCGTCGGTTGGGAGAACTACGCCCTGGTGCTGGAGGACAAGGCCTTCTGGAACGCCACCAAGAACACCGTGCTGATCACCTTGATCACCGTGCCCGGTGCGTTGGTGGTGGGGCTGGGGCTGGCGCTGCTGGCCAACCTGCCGTTCCGCCGCCAGTGGCCGGTACGGCTGGCGCTGCTGCTGCCCTGGGCGCTGCCGCTGTCCTTCGTCGGGCTGATCTTTGCCTGGTTCTTCCATACCGAGTACGGCGTGGTCAACGACGTGCTGCGGCGTGCCGGCAGCGCCGAGCCGACGATGTGGCTGCTCAGCCCAACCTTGGCCTTCGCGGCGATCTGCGCGGCGATCATCTGGAAGACCAGCTCGTTCATGGCGCTGATCTTGCTGGCTGGTCTGCAGATGATCCCGAAGTCGCTCTACGAGGCGGCCGAGGTGGACGGCGCCTCGACCTGGCAGCAGTTCTGGCAGATCACCGTGCCGATGCTGATGCCATCGATCATCGTGGCACTGATCTTTCGCACCATCACTGCGCTGCAGACCTTCGACATTCCCTACACCATGACCAAGGGCGGGCCCGGCGAGGCCACCGAGACACTGGCCATGCTGATCCACAAGACCACCATCGAGTACCTGGATGTGGGCTATGGCTCCACCTTGGCGGTGTTCATGTTCGTGCTGTCGTTGTGCGTGACAGCGGTGTACCTGCGGCGCATCGGCCGAAATGCGAATTGACGGCCGGTCGACCGTGGCGCCATGTCCCAAGCTGATCTGAACCTCACCTGGTCGCCCCGCCTGCTGCGGCTGGTGGCCGCCGGCGCGGTGGTGGTCAACGGCTTTTTCCCGGCGTTGTGGATTCTGCTCACTTCGCTGAAGACCGAGACCGAGCTGGTGGCCAAGCCCATCACCTGGCTGCCGCAGAACGCCACCCTGCACAACTACGTGCAGGCCTTCACCGACCAGCCGCTGCTGCACTACCTGGGCAACAGCGTGCTCGTGGCCGGGCTGGCCACGGTGTTCTCCTTGCTCGTGTCTGCAGGGGCGGCCTATGCCATTGCGCGGCTCAACCTGAAGCACCGGCAGCTGATCCTGACCTGCATCGTGGCCAGCAGCATGTTCCCGCTGGTCACGCTGCTGGTGCCGATCTTCGAGACCATGCGCACGCTGGGCCTGCTCAACACCTATACCGCATTGGTGCTGCCCTACATCGTGCTGAACCTGCCGGTGTGCACGCTGGTGCTTGTGAGCTTTTTTCAGGCCATCCCGCGCGACCTGGAAAACGCCGCCATGATCGACGGCTGCACCCGCTTGGGCGCGCTGTGGCGGGTTGTCGTGCCGCTGGCCGCACCGGGGGTGTTCACGGCCGGCATCCTGGCCTTCGTCAACGCCTGGGACGAGTTCTTGCTGGCGCTCAGCCTCAATGCCAGCGCCAGCATGCGCACGCTGCCGGTGGGCATCACGCTGTACCAGGGCGAGTTCGCGTTCCCCTGGCCCATCATCTCGGCCGCGTTGATCGTGGCCATCGTGCCGATCGCGGTGCTGATCGCGGTCTTCCAGGAGCGCGTGGTCGGCGGCCTCACGCAAGGCGGCCTCAAGGGCTGAACATCCCAATGAACAACAAGATCCGCTACGGCATCATCGGCTGCGGCAGCATGGGCCGCGAGCACATCCTCAACCTGCATGCGATGGGCGGCGCCGAGGTCACTGCCATCGCCGACCCGCATGCGCCCAGCCGGGACGCGGCGGCCACGCTGGTCGACGCATGGCAGCCACGCCTGTACGAGCGCCATGCCGACCTGCTGCAAAGCGGCCTGTGCGACGCGCTGGTCATTGCCAGCCCCAACCACACCCATGCCGCGGTGCTGACCGACGTGCTGGCCACCGACCTGCCTATCCTGGTCGAAAAGCCGCTGGTGACAAACATCGCCGATGGCCTGGCACTGCTGGCGTTGGCACAAGGCCGGCGGGCCATCACCTGGGTGGCGCAGGAGTACCGCTACATGCCGCCGGTGGCCGAGATGATCCGGCTGGCCCATGCCGGTGAAGTGGGCGCCCTGCACCAGGTGGCCATCCGCGAGCACCGCGAGCCGTTCTATCCCAAGGTGGGCGACTGGAACCGCTTCAGCGCCAACACCGGCGGCACGCTGGTCGAGAAGTGCTGCCACTACTTCAACCTGATGGAGCTGATTCTGGGCGAGCGGGCGCAGCGCGTATTTGCCTCGGGCGGGCAGCGGGTGAACCACCTCGACGAACGCTACGACGGCCGCACGCCCGACATCCTGGACGCCGCCTACGTGATCGTCGAGTACCCAAGCGGCGCGCGCGCCAGCCTCGACCTGTGCATGTTTGCCGAGAACTCGGTGGACAACGAGCACATCGTGATCGTCGGCGACGCGGGCAAGCTCGAATCGCTGCTGCCGTCGCTGACCTTGCGGGTTGGCAAGCGCGCCGACTGGGGCAAGCGCGAGGTGTGGGGCGAGCTGTCGGGCACCGGCCGGGGCGTGAGCACGCGGCGGGTGTGGGACACCGGCATCCGCTACGCTGGCCAGCATTTCGGCGCCAGCTACATCGAGCACCAGCGCTTTGCGGCCGCCCTGCGCAGCGGCGCACCGGCCGAGATCGCGCTGGACGAAGGCCTGCGCGCGGTGGCCGTGGGCCTGGCCGCGCAGCAGAGCATCGCCACCGGCCTGCCGGTGCGGCTGAGCGATGTGCTGCCGGCGGGGCTGTGCTGATGGACACCTCGCGCGTCTATACACGCTATGCCTCGCTGGCCGGCAAGTTGGTGTTCATCTCAGGCGGCAGCTCGGGCATCGGCGCCGAGCTGGTGCGGGCCTTTGCCGCGCAAGGCGCCCGTGTCGCTTTCTGCGGCACGCGGCCCGATGGCGGCCAGGCGCTGATCGACGAGGTGGTGGCCGCCGGCGGCCCCTCGCCCTGGTACGCCGCCTGCGACGTGCGCGACGTGGTCGCCTACCAGGCGCTGCTGGCGCGCGCGGCGGCCGCGCTGGGCCCCATCCGCGTGCTGGTCAACAACGCCGGCCGCGACGACCGCCACCGCATGGAGGACGTCACGCCCGAGTTCTGGGACGACCGCCTGGCGCTGAACCTCAAGCACTATTTCTTTGCCATCCAGGCGGTGGCGCCGGGCATGGCGGCTGCCGGCGGTGGCGCGGTCATCAACATGGGCTCGGTCAGCTGGATGCGCGGGCGCCCCAACCTGGTGGGCTACACCACCGCCAAGGCCGGCATCCTGGGGCTGACGCGCACGCTGGCGCGTGAGCTGGGGCCGCGCAACATCCGCGTCAATGCGGTGGTGCCGGGCGCCATCGTCACCGACCGTCAGACCACGCTGCACCGGGACCCGGCCGCAGACCAGGCCTTTCTTGACGCGCAGTGTTTGAAGATCCGGCTCGATGCCGGCCACGTGGCGCGGCCCACCTTGTTCCTGGCCAGCGACGATGCCGACGGCATGACCGGCCAGCACGTGCTGGTGGATGCCGGCATCGCCCAGCAGTCGGTCATCAGCTGAGCGAGCCGGGCCGGGCTATCAGGGCGTGGCCGCTGGGGGGCGATCAGTGGTGGGAAGCCGGGACTCGTGCTTGCCCGTGGGACGCCGCACAGACCATGGGTGACTTGCGGCTTACGGTGGACCTGCTCCAAACCCACCGGAAGAGATCAATGACCGATTTTGCAACCGCCCCGCCCGACTTGAAGCAGCCTGATGCCGACCTGACCGAGCAGGCCCAACCTGGCCACGGCGTTCCCTCTCAGGACCCTGACCCGGCCGCCCAGTTTCCGCTGGAGCCGCAAGATGCCGCCCGCGAGGCCAACTCGGTGCTGATGGGTGGTGGCCTGGTGGCTGGCATGGCTGCAGGGGCTGCCGTCGGCGTGGCGGTTGCCGGCCCGGTCGGGGTGGTCGTTGGCGCGGCAGTGGGTGCGGTTGCCGGGGCCTTGGGTGGTGCAGCGGCGGGCTCCCTGGCGAGTCCGCCCGCGCCCAGTGCGGACCCTGTGGCCGCCGCCAACCCGGTGCGCCTGCACGTGGATGACAGCGGCGGCAGCGGTCGGCCCGTGGTGCTGATCCATGGCTGGCCGCTGTCTGCTCAGGCCTGGGCGCCGCAGCAATCGGCGCTGCAGGCCGCCGGTTACCGGGTGGTGGCCTATGACCGCCGGGGATTCGGCCGCTCCGACAAGCCCGATTCGGGCTACGACTACGACAGTCTTGCCGATGACTTGCAGCGCGTGATGGACGACTGTGGCTTGCAGGATGTGACGCTGGTGGGCTTCTCGATGGGCGGTGGCGAGGTGGCGCGCTACATCGCCCGCCATGGCCAAGCGCGCCTGCACAGCGTGGTATTCGCGGCGGCCGTGACGCCTTGCCTGATGAAGTCGGCCGACAACCCCGATGGCCCGCTCACACCCGAGAAGGCGCACCAGAAGATGGACGCACTCGAAAAAGACCGCAGCGCCGTCTTCGAGCAATTCACCAAGGATTTCTTTTCGTCCGACGGCGTATTGCAGGTCTCTGAATCGCAGCGTGCCGACACGGTGGCGGTGTGCCACCAGTCTGCACCGCATGCGGCACTGGCCTGCATGAACAGCTTCGGCAGCACCGACTTCCGCCAAGACCTCAGGCGCGTGACCGTGCCCACCTTGGTCATCCACGGCAGCGCCGATGCCGTCGTGCCGTTCGGAGGCTCGGGCCGGCGCACCCACCAGGCCGTGCCGCACAGCCAGCTGGTGACGATCAACGGGGCGCCGCACGGTTTCAACGTCTCGCATGCGCAGGCGTTCAACGACGCGCTGCTGGCCTTTCTGCGGACATGAAACAACGCCGCAGCCCAGGCAGGCTGCGGCGGGAAGACCTCAGGCGCTGCGCCTGAGGCGCTCAGCCTCTCAGTCTCTAAGGCGCTCAGTCGGCCAGCCAGCTCTTGAGCTCCTCGGCGTGTTCCTGCTCATCGGCCAGGATGTCTTCCAGCAAGCGCCGGGTGACGGGGTCCTTGTGGTGCACCAGGGCGATCATCTGGCCATAGGTTTCGATGGCCACCAGTTCGGACACCAGGTTGGCGTGGATCATCGCCTTCAGGTCGAGCGACTCGTCGTAGGCGGCATGGCTTCGCGCCCGCAGCGAGTCGGGTGCGAAGTCCGGCTCGCCGCCCAGTTGCACGATGCGCCGCGCCAGACGATCGGCGTGGGCCAGTTCCTCGTTGGCATGCACCAGAAACTCTTCGGCAATCTTGGGCGCCGCCAGACCATCGGCGGTGAAGTGGTGACGACGGTAACGAAGCACGCACACCAGCTCGGTGGCCAGCGCGCCGTTGAGCAATGCGATGACCTCCAGGCGCCAGGGAGCGGCCTCGTCAGCGGGCTTGTCGTCGCTGGCACCTCGGCGCACGGTTTCCACCGCCTCCAGATCCAGCACCATCGGCGCGTCGACAGCGCGTTGGTCCGTGTGCAATGCGCTGCCGCCTTGATGGGTAAATTGGTGAGAAGAGCGCACATGGGTCATGGGAGTGGTCCTTGGTTGGAGTTGCGTGGGCGCTGCGCCGATCGGAGGCGCAGGTTCATTGAGGCGCTCGACCAGTCTGCGGGTGCGTCGACCCCGAAGTCGGTTCGCTGGCGAACCGAGCGCAGGCGCCAACCGGACAAACCAGGGGCACTGTCGGGCGCCTGGGCCCGGGCAGATTCATCCGGGCGGCCGCACCGGCGTGACGCGCCAGACCACATTGCCCACGTCGTCGGCAACGAGCAAGGCGCCTTGGCGGTCCAGCGCCAGGCCCACCGGCCGCCCCAAGGCATGGCCCTCACCGTCCAGAAAGTCGGTCAGTACGGGCAGCGGCGCGGCGCCTGTGGGCCGAGGCCCTTCAAACGGCACAAAAACCACCTGGTAGCCGCTGTGTGGCCGGCGATTCCAGGAGCCATGCTGGGCCACGAACATGCCCTGTGCAAAGCGCGATGGCAGGGCCGTGCCGACCGATGCCGCCAAGCCCAGCGATGCGGTGTGCGGCCCCATGGCGTAGTCAGGCACCAGCGCCTTCGCCACCAGATCGGGCCGCTGCGGTTGCGGGCGCTTGTCCACATGGGTGCCGAAGTAGCTGTAAGGCCAGCCGTAGAAGCCACCGTCCTGCACCGAGCTCAGGTAGTCGGGCACCAGGTCGCTGCCCAGCTCATCGCGCTCATTGACCACGGTCCACAAGGCACCGCCCGGCGCCCAGGCCAGGCCATTGGGGTTGCGCAAGCCACTGGCAAAGACGCGTCGGGCACCACTGGCAATGTCCAGCTCAAGGATTGCCGCGCGCTCCGCCTCCGCCGCCATGCCGCGTTCGCCCACATTGCTGTTGGAGCCCACCGTGACGTAAAGCCGGCGTCCATCGGCACTGGCGATGAGGTTCTTCGTCCAGTGGTGGTTGATGGGGCCGGCCGGCAACAACGCCACCACGGTGCCCGGTGCGGTGATGCGGGTCTGGCCTGGCGTGTACGCAAAGCGCAGCACAGCATCGGTATTGGCCACGTACAGGTCGGTGCCTACCAGCACCATGCCAAACGGCGAGTTCAGGCCATCCAGCAGAACGCTGCGCAGGTCGGCAACACCGGTGCCGCTGGTGTCGCGCAGCAAGGTGATGCGGTTGGCACTGGGGACCGCGGCGCCGGCCCGCTTCATGACCAGGCCCATGATCCAGCCGCGCAAGCCCTTGCTGTCGTCCGGCCTGGCGGGGGCATTGGTTTCAGCCACCAGCACATCACCGTTGGGCAGCACGAGCAGCCAGCGCGGATGGTCCAGACCGCCCGCAAACGCGGCCACCTGGGTGCCTGCAGCGGCCTGCGGCTTGGCCCCGGTTGGCCAGCCCCGGGCGGGCGCAATGTTGACGGTGGGGATGAGGGTGACCGCAGGCTCGACCCATTGAGGGTTCGGGCCCGTGCCCTGCAGCACGGTGAGCTTGGCCACATCGCCGCAGGCCGACAGGGCCAGGCTGGCGGCGGCGGCCCAAACCAGGCGTTTGATCAGCAAGGCAGGCTCCTGGGCACGTTCGACATGACCCAGGCTAGCAACAATCGAGCGCAGGTTCAGTGCGCGGCCCCACCCATGCTTTCATGGCGGCGCCTGGTGGCGCCGGGCCGGCGTCGGGCGAGCGCAGGCATCAAAACCACAACCACAAGCGCCAGATCCATTCAGGCGTGCGGTTGGGCTTGGGTTGGTAAAACTGGCGGTAGGCGTGTTTCATGCAGATCTCCTGACGAAAGGAGACTGTAGTAATAAACAGTGCTGTACGCAAGAACAGTTTTACTGGCAGGTGGTACTGGCTGCGCAGGGGTCAATCGATCTGCACCCACACCCGCTGGCTATCCACCCTGATGGGATAGCAGCGCAGGGCCTGCGTGGCCGGGTCGCAGGTGGGCCGGCCGTCGCGGATGTCGAACTTGCCCTGGTGAAAGCTGCATTCGATCTCGTGCCCTTCGAGAAACCCGTCGCACAGCCGCGCGTCACCATGGGTGCATTGGTTGTCGGTGGCATACACCGCGTCGGCGACGGTGTAGATGGCGATGTCGCGGCCGGCAACGACCACGCCGACCACATCGTCTCGGGGCAAGGCGTCGGCCGACATCGCGTCGACCCAGTGGGCTGTGCTCATCGTTGGCTTCACTTCAGATGGGGTAGATGATGGAGTTGGGGATCATCTCGCTGTCGTAGATGCACTCGCGTGATGCGAACTTCAGGCCCGCCGGTGTGCGCACCACGTGGTCGATGTAGCGGCCCACATTGAACACGGTGGACGGCTCGGACAGCTTGGTGCGAAACACCGCGTAGTTGGCCTCGCTGCGGATGCCGTCGTCGCCTGCGCTGCGCACCACCGGCGTGCCCACCACATGGCGCTGGTAGTACGGGTCGTGGAACAGCGTCTCGGTGATGCCGTAGACCCGGTCCTTGAGCATGCCCTTGCTGGTGAAGGCCAGGGTGGCCAGCGGAAAACCGCGCTCGTGGTTTTCGCGCGGCTGCAGGCGGTAGACGCAGTCGTTGGTGAAGAACTCGGGCCAGAGCGCCCAATCCCCTGAATCGACGGCGCTGGCGTAGTCGGCGTACAGCTGGTTCAGTGCCAGCCAGTCCTCGAATGCGAGTGCTGCGCTCATCTCAAACCCCCATGACTTTTCGCCAATAGGCGTACATGCCGCGGATCAGCGTTTCGGTCACCATGTGTTCGGTGTCTTCCACCCTGTGGCCGCCCAGCTCGGCCAGGGCATGGCCGGAGGGCTTGCTTTCGAAGGCCTGCTGGGAGAACTCGATCACCTCGCCATCGTCGGCCGATACAAAGCCGGCCGGGCCGAACAGGTTGGCCTGGCGCAGCCGGCGCTGGGTCATCTCTTCGGTGTCGTCGGCAAAGCCGAAGTGCGTCCACACGAAGTCGAAGCTGCCGTGGCCATTGGGCTGGATGTGGCGGGTGGACACGCTGTTGACCTGCTGCTGCAGGATCACGCTGGGGAAGATGGTGGTCATCACCGCCGTGGGAACGGGTGCCCCCACGCGCGGCACTTCGTGCGCTTCGCTGCCCCCCGAGGGGGCTGACGACGCCTTGGGGCGGCCCGGCGGAGTCGGCCCATCCCACCAGGGCTCGGGCACGATGTCGAGAAAACTGGGGTCGTGCAACTGCATGTCGGCCTTGAAGCTGGACACCTGGGTCACCTGGGCCGACTGTGCTGATTGGCCCACCTCGCCACGGGTGGAGATCATGGCCGCATGGCGGTGGTGCGCGTCCATGCGCAGCTGGCTCTTGTTGTCGGCCCGCCATAGCCCGAAGGTGACGAACCAGCTGTGCAGCAAACCGGGGTGGTACGGGTCCTTGATGTTTTCCTGCATCAGCTTCCAGTTGCCGGGGATGCGCTGGCGGTTGTAGCCCAGGATGGTGAGCTGGCGGCCATTGAACAGGCGGTCGAAGTAGCCCAGGATGGTGGGGCCGAGAAAGTCTTCCAGCGGCTCCACGTCCGCATCGAAGGACGCAAACACCACGCCGCCACGACTGGCCACCTTCAGCTTGGTGAGCCCATGTTCGCTGGTCTTGAAGTCCGCTGGCATGCCGCCCAGCACCTGCCCGTCCTGCTTGATGCCGCGCCGCAGCGGCACGCCTTGCAGATCACCGTTGAGCTTGTAGCTCCACTGGTGGTAGGGACAGACAAACTCCTTGCGGTTGCCGTGCCGCTCGCGGCAGAAGCGCATGCCCCGGTGAGCGCACATGTTCTCGACCACGTTGATGGCGCCGTCAGCGTCGCGCACCAGGATGACCGAGCGCTCGCCGATGGTGGTGCGCTTGAAGTCGCCCGGCTGCGCGATCTCGGCCTCCAGGCCCACATAGCACCAGTGGCCCTGGTAGAAAAAGCGCGCCAGCTCACGCTGGTACAGATCGTCCCGCGTGTAGGCCTGGAAGGGGATCTGGTGCGTGCCCTCGCCAGGCCAGGTGGGCGCGGCAGGAAGGTCGGTGGATGGGTCGGGCATGCAGGTCTCCGCAAGAGGGCGCGGCCCGCATCATCGCCCAACCATCATCGCCCAACCTTCGCCTCGGCCAGCACCCTTCTGAAAATGGCGTGCGACCTCACGGTGACCAGAGCGAGCCGACCCACGGCAGACCGAACTTCGCTGTGCCGACGCCTTGCAGAGCAGGCGCTCAACAGGCGCTCAACAGGCGCGGGCCGCCTCCGACCGTGGCCAGGTCGGCGAGCCGTTGCGCAACTGCAGGTAGGCCTGCTCCACCACGTCGTAGCACTCGCAACTGTTCTCTTCGAGCCCGCGCCGGTCGAGCACGCGGATGCGGCCCCGGCTGTAGTCGATCAGGCCCTCGCGCTGCAGTTGCAGGGCAGCGCCGGTGACGCCCTCCCGGCGCACGCCCAGCATGCCCGCAATGCGCTCTTGGGTGACGCGCATCTCGTCACCGGCCTGGCGATCCAGGTGTTGCAGCAGCCAGCGGCACAGCTGCGGTGCCAGGGCGTGGTGTCGGTGGCAGGCAGAGGTTTGGGCCATGTGGGTAAAGAGCGCCTGGGTATAGCGCAGCAGCTGCTGCATCACCGCTTCGGTGCTGCGTGCCAGTTCGGCAATGTCGCGTGCGCTCATTCGCCAGGCCAGGCCGCCACGTTGCACCACCGCGCTGCTGTGCGCTTTGCCGCCACCCATGAAGGCGCACACGCCCACCACGCCCTCGCGGCCAACGACGGCCACCTCGGAGCAGGCGCCATCCTGCAGCGGTGACACCAGCGAAACCACGGCCGAGACCGGGAAATACACATCACGCAGGATGGTGCCGGCTTCGTAGAGCAAGGTGCCGGCGGTCAGCTCAACGGACTCGATGCGTGACTTCAGGCGGTCGGCCACGTCGGGCGGCAGCGATTCCAGCAACTGGTTGTCGGGCGAGGTGTTTTGGGCGGTGCTCATGGCGGGCGTCTCATGGGTGACCAGTGGTCGATGAAACGCAATTTAGGGCCCGAAGCGGCAATCCTCTACGTCGAAAGACACAAGCACGCCGTTGTGCCCGCCGGTGTGCACGCCGGTGTGTCCGACGGGCTGTCGAGGGTGGTCAGACCAGCGGGCGCTTCGGCGGTTGGCCATCACCATAGAGGTCTGCCAGTCGGGCCATGGCCTTCACGTCGCGCAAGTGCAGCCGGCCCTCTGCAATGCGGTGCAGGCCGCGCCGCTCCAGCTTGCGCAGCGTCTTGTTGGTGTGCACCAGCGACAGCCCCAGACCGTCGGCGATGTGTTGCTGGGTCAGCGGAAAGGGCACACCACCGGCCCCGGCGTCGGCCTGTAGCGCGCTGGCCCGCTTGAACAGCAGGATGAGCATCGATGCAATGCGTTCCTCGGCACTGCGGCGGCCCACCGACAGCAGGGTGTCGTCGACCATCGACTCCTCGTGTGCGGTAAGCCAGGTGACGTTGAAGCCCATCACCGGGCTGCGCCGGTGAAGCTCCCACAAGGCGTCGCGCTGGAAGACGCAAAACAGCGCATCGGTGAGCGTCTCCACCCCGTGGGCCGCAGCGTCACCCATCTTCTGTTGAACGCCGATGAAGTCGCCCGCCAGCAGAAAGCTGAGGATCTGGCGGCGGCCGTCACTCAAGGTCTTGTAGCGGAAGGCCCAGCCCTGCAGCAAGGTGTACAGCGGCGCGTCGGTCTGGCCTTCGTGGATCAGCGCCTCGCCGGGGCCCAGGCGCCGCTCGCGCTGCTTGAGTGACTGCACCAATGTCAGTTCATCGGCCGTGGGTTCGTGAAACAACTTCAACGGGCGCAGCGGGCAGTTGCGGCAGGCCGTTTCTGCTGCGGTTGCGGTTGCGGGTGGGTTGGGGGGCGGGGGCCGTTCGGGCGAGTTCATCGCCGCAGTGTCGGGCAATCGGGCAATCGCGCACTCAGGCCCGCTGTCGCCTAAAAACGCAAGCCGCTGTGGATGTAGCCGATGAAGGTTGGCGAGACTTCCATGCGCGCAACCAGCCGCTCCAGCTCGCGCGCCAGCTTGCCCGGCATCTGCAGGGCTTCCAGCAGTTCAGAAGTTTCCATGCCGTGCTGGGCGCGCAGCGTTGCAAAAGCCGCGATCTGGGCGGCATGGAAGGCGAAGTCGAAGCGGTCTGACTGTGCAGGGTCGAAGCCCTGCTCGGTCAGCTCGCGCGCCATGGCCTTGAAGTCGAATGCGTGCATGGTGTTCTCCACAGTGGCCCAACAGGTCTTGAGGTGGGTTTCGACCAAGCGGCGAACAACTGAAACGGCGCCGGCCAGTACGGCGCCATTTCAGGCCAAGAACCGCCCATTTCTGGCGTTTGGCGCGGCGTGCACCCCGGGTGACAGTGCCGCCGCGTGCTGCCGGCTATGCTGGATTTCACACCCGCCCCCCATGGAGACAGCCCGATGAGCGATTGGTCCAGCCGCGCCGCCACCCCCTTCACCACCGAAAAGCGCCCCGCCACCGGCAGCCGGGGCATGGTGGTCACCAACCACCCGCTGGCGTCGGCCGCCGGGGCCGAGATGCTGGCCGGCGGCGGCAACGCGGTGGATGCAGCGGTGGCCGCGCTGTTCACCCTGTCGGTGGTCGAGCCCATGATGGTGGGCCTGCTGGGCGGCGGCTTTGCCAACCTGCGCCTGGCCGACGGCACGCACACCATCCTGGAAGGCCAGGGACTGTGCCCGGCCGCTGTGGGTCCCACCACCTTCACCGCCGACCCCGACGCCCCGCCCGGTGCGCTCGATGCCCTGGGGCGGCGCAACAGCGTGGGCCGCGAGGCGGTGGCCGTGCCTGGCAACCTGATGGCCTGGTGCACCTTGCTGCAACGCCATGGCAGCCTGGCGCTGGCCGATGTGGTGGAGCCGGCCATCCGCCACGCCGAGCGGGGCTATGCCGCCACCACCTACCTGGCCGATTGCGTGGCCGACTGCGCTGCCGACCTGGCGCGCGACCCTGAAATCTCACGCGTGTTCATGCCAGGCGGTGCCGCGCTGAAGGCCGGCGCCCGGGTGGTCAACGGCGCCTACGCCGACACCTTGCGCCAAGTGGTGCGCGAAGGCCCGGCCGCGCTGTATGGCGGCAGCCTGGGCGCCGCCGTCGATGCCGACATGCGCGCCAACGGCGGCCACCTGCGCCTGGCCGACCTGCTGGCCTACCGCACACACGACCGCGAGCCGCTGCGCTTGGGCTACCGGGGTCACGAGGTGATCGGCCCGCCGCCGCCCTGCTCGGGCCCGCTGCACATCGGCCAGATGCTGGCCATCCTGCAGGGCATGGACATCGCCGGCGCCGGCTTTGGCAGCGCCGACAACGTGCACCGCCTGGCCGAGGTGCTGAAGATCGCCTTTGCCGACCGCGCCGCGTCCACCGCCGACCCGGCCTTCGTGCCGGTGCCGGTCGAGCGCCTGCTGTCGGCCGGCTACGCCGCCGAGCGCCGCGCCGCCTTCGACCCGGCCCGCGCCCAGGCCTGGACGGTCGGCGTACTGCCGACCTTGCCACCCTACGAGAGCGCCAATACCACCCACCTTACCGTGGCCGACCGCGATGGCCGCATCGTCAGCGCCACGCAGACCATCAACTCGCTGTTCGGCGCGCGCTACATGGTGCCGGGCACCGGGCTCATCCCCAACAACTACCTCTACGTCTTCAATCCGCGGCCCGGGCTGGCCAACTCGCTGGCGCCGGGCAAGCGCGTCACCTCGTCGATGGCGCCGCTGATCGTGCTGAAAGACGGCAAGCCGTGCTTCGCCCTGGGCCTGCCCGGAGGCCTGCGCATCTTTCCGTCGGCCATGCAGGCGCTGATCAACCTGATCGACCATGGCATGTCCCTGCAAGAAGCGGTGGAAGCGCCCCGCGTGTGGACCCAGGGTTACGGGCTGGAGCTGGAGCCGCGCTTTCCCGAGGCCGTGGCCCAGGCCCTGGCGGCCCAGGGCCATGCCATCGAGCGCGTGCCCAATGTGGGCGGCGGCATGAACGCCATCCGCTTTCTGGAGAACGGCGACATGGAAGGCGCGGCCTGCTGGCGCGCCGACGGCACGCCCATCGGCGTGGGCGGGGGCTTTGCGCGCAGCGGCGTGCGCTTCTTGCCCGAAGTGCGCCGGGCCTAAAAGCGCCCTGCCCTCCCGGCCCGCCACGCCTGCTTTGCCCCGTCAACCCGAAAGCCCCACCACCATGAACCAACGCATTGTGCTTGCCAAGCGCCCCACTGGTTGGGTCGACGAAGCCTGCTTCGCCCTGCAAGACTGCCCCGAGCCCGCCTGCGGCCCCGAGGACGTGCTGCTCGAAGCGATCTACCTCTCGACCGACCAATACCTGCTCGGGCGCATGAACGAAGGGCCGTCCTACGCGCCGGGCTTTGCGCTGGGCCAGCCCATCGTCTCGCGGGTGGTGGCGCGCGTGCTGGCCTCGGGCCATGCGCGCTTCCAGGCGGGCGACATCGTCTGGGGCTTTCTCGACTGGGCTTTGCGCTGCGTGGTGCCGCGGGGCGAGGGCCTGCACAAGATCGACCCGGCCCTGGGCCGCATCAGCCACCATGTGTCGGCGTTGGGCATGCCGGGCCTCACCGCCTGGGTGGGCGCGATCGAACTGGGCCAGCCCCGGCCGGGCGACACGGTCTACATCTCGTCGGCCGCCGGCGCGGTGGGCCAGTTGGCCGGGCAGTTTGCCAAGCGCGCCGGGGCCCGCGTGGTGGGCTCGGCCGGCACGGCCGACAAGCTGGCCTACCTGCGTGAGCGCTGCGGCTTCGATGCCGTCTTCGACTACAAGGCCACGCCGCTGGACGAGGCCCTGCGCCAGCACTGCCCGAAGGGCATCGACGTGTACTTCGACAACGTGGGCGGCAGCACGCTCGAAGCCGCCTTGCGCCATGCCAACGTGGCGGCGCGCTTCCCCGTCTGCGGCATGATTTCGGCCTACAACGAAGTCAACGACACCGGCATCCGCGGCCTGCAACTGCTGCTGAGCAAGCGCATTGCCATGACCGGCTTCATCATCTACGACCATGTGCACAAGCTGCCGGCCTACCAGGCCCGGGTGGCGCCCTGGCTGCGCAGCGGCGAACTGAACTTCCACGAAGACATCGTGCAGGGCCTGGCCCAGGCACCGGCCGCGCTGATCGGCATGATGAAGGGCCAGGCCATGGGCAAGCGGCTGGTGCAGTTGGCCAGGGCCTAGTTTGTTGCAAATGCGGCAACCACATGCTGTAATTGCCGCATGAGCAAATTGACGAGTGCCACCGTGGCGACCAGCCGTTCCAACGCGCGCACCACGCTGTGGAGTCTTCTCGATGTGGGCGGTTTGAAGGCTGATCAAGCCGCCAGCCTGCCGGCGGGGCGCTCGCGCGCGGGCCTGGGCCAGGCCGCCGCTGCCAAGATCCGCCGGCTCGACAACGCCCTGGCTTACCAGATCGCCAAGCGCGGCATCTCCAGCAAGGCCATCGACCCGCTGGGTGAGTTTCTCGGCCTGGGCAAAGGGGCGGTGGCCGCCTACCTCGATCTGGACCGCAGCACCACCCACCGCCGCGCGGCCAAGGACCAGCTCTTGCCCCTGCATGCGGCCGAAGGCGTGCTGCGCCTGGTCGAGCTGGACCAGTTGGCCGTCGACACCTTCGAGGACGAAGAAAGCGCCAGCCAGTGGCTGCAACGGCCCCATCCCCTGCTGGAAGGCGAAAGCCCGCTGCAAGCCGCCAAGAGCGCTTACGGTACCCAGCGCGTCAAGGACATCCTGCTGGCCATCCAGTACGGCGGGGTGGTTTGACGACCGTCTGGCGCATCGGCCATTGCCCCACACCCAAGCCCGCAGCGGCGGTGCTGCTCGCCTCGTTGGGCTACGGATCGACGCTGGGCAATGGCCGTTGGCACACCCAGGGCCCCGTTCAAGTGGTCTACGCGGGGTCCAGCCGCGCCCTGTGCCAGCTTGAAAAGCGGGTGCACTGCAATGGCGCGCATCCCAAGAACCAGGCCCTGATGCGGTTGGACCTGCCCGCTGCCGCCACGCTGCAGGACGTCGAATCGCTGGGCCTGCCCGACGATTGGCGCCAGCAAAGCGCCGCCACCCAGGCACTGGGCATGGCCTGGCTGCTCAGCGGCGCCGCCTTGGGGCTGTGGGTGCCGTCCTGTGTGGAGCCCAGCGAGCGCAACTTGCTGCTCAACCCGGCGCACCCGCTGTACCGCCAGACCACACTCACGATCGAGCGCCACCCCTTCCGCTTCGACCCCCGCTTGTTCTGACCGACACCGGCTCAATCCGGCAGCAGGATCACCCGCCCGACCGTGCTGCGGTCTTGCGCCAGGGCAAAGGCCTGGACCACCTGGCTGAAACCGAAGCGCGCCGCGATCTGCGGACGGATGCGCCCGGCGTGGTGCAGTGCCGCCACATCGGTCATCAGGCGGCGCACGTCGTCGGGTTGGCGCTCGCGGAACTGGCGCAGGTCGACGCCGACCAACGACGCGCCCTTGACGATGGTGAGGTTGCCCTTGAGGCTACCGATGCTGCCGCTGGCAAAACCCACCACCAGGTGCCGGCCGCCCCAGCCCAGGGTGCGAAAGGCGGTGTCCATCAGCGGGCCGCCCACCGGGTCGAGCACGACATCCACCCCGCGTGGGCCGGCCAGGGCCTTGACCTGGTCTTTCCAGTCGTCGGTCGCCACATCCACCACTTCATCGGCCCCTGCCGCTTTCACCGCCTGGCACTTGGCCGCGCCGCTGGCCGCGCCGATCACCCGCGCGCCCATCACCCGTGCCAGTTGCACGGCGGCCGCGCCAATGCCACCGGCGGCGCCCAGCACCAGCACCGTCTCGCCGATCTGCAGGTGGCCACGTTCGCGCAAAGCGTACAAGGCGGTGCCGTAGGGGGTGTTGAGCACGGCGGCTTCGGCGATGTCGGCTTGGGGCGCCACCGCGTGCAGGGTGTCGGCGGGCAGGCACAACTGCGCGGCCCAGCCGCCGATGGAGACCGACCCGCAGACCCGGTCGCCCACGGCCAACGGCGTGCGGGTGCCCTCGCCCAGGGCGTCGATCACCCCGGCAAATTCACTGCCCACGGTGAAGGGCAGCGGCGGCTTCCACTGGTAGCCACCGCGCGCGATCAACATGTCGAAGTAGGACACGCCGCAGGCCAGCACCCGCACGCGCGCCTCGCCCGGGGCGGGCTCGGGCGTGGGCAGCTCGTCGAGCCGCAGGCCCTGGTCGAAGTGGTGAATGCGCAGGGCTTGCATGGTGGCGATGGGGTGTGGATGGGAAGCGTGACCTGGAGTCGGATCATCTTGCCACGCCCGGTGTAGGCAAACAGCGGGGTCCGCACCTTGCACTGGCGCGACGTTGCGGCCATCGCCGTCCTGTGCCTCTGCTCCCGGCTGCGCGGCAAAGGCCACCGGGGCGCCGCTGGGGGCGTCCATGCGCGCCAGGCCCCGGGTGCCGCTGCTAGAGGCGCGCTGCATCGGGTTGTTGCGGCAGGCGTCCAGGATCAGCCGGCTGATCTTGGCGCCGGCTTCTTCGAGCCGGGCCAGCACGTTGTTGACATCCACCGCGTCCGATTCGACCTCGGCTTTGTCGGTGAAGCGCTGTC
>JANOAQ010000392.1:0-19680 GCA_031411195.1 Burkholderiaceae bacterium
CAAGGCCCTGGGCCTGCGCCACCAGGTGCAGGCCGGAATAGACGCCGCCGTCGACAACTTTCGCAACTACAGCGCCAGCGCATTGGCCACCAAGCCCAAGACCCGCCTCGACCAGCCTGACGACGGTGGCAGCGTGGACGAAGCGCTGCGCATGCTCAGCGTCAACCGCAGCTTCAATGCCAGGGCCCTGGGCGCCTATGCCCAAGACCTGGTGCAGTGGTCGCCCGAATGGAAAACGCTGGCCGGCCTGCGCTGGGACCGCTTCAGCGGCAACTTCAACACGCCACAAATCGGCATCACCGCGCCCACCCGGCGCGCCCGCACCGACAGCCTGTGGAGCCAGCGCTTGGGTGTGCTGTACCAGCCCAGCGCCTTCCAGAGCTACCACCTGTCCTACGGCACGTCGTTCAACACCTCGGGTGACACCTACCAGTACGACGCCCTGGGCAGCAACACGCCGCCCGAAGGCAGCGTCAACTACGAGCTGGGCGGCAAACTCGACCTGGTCGACGGCAACCTGAGCTTGCGCTTTGCGCTGTTCCACGCCGCCAAGACCAACGAGCGCAACCGTGACTCGGAAACCGTCAACCCGTCCAATTACGTGCTGTCGGGCAAACGCCATGCCGCCGGCCTGGAGCTGGACGTGGCCGGCCGCATCAACCCGCAGTGGGAAGTGTTTGCCAGCTATGCCTACATCCCCGACGCCCGCATCGACAAGGGCACCAGCCTGCAAGGCGAGGTGGTGGGCTCGCGCCCCGGCCTGACCCCGCGCCACAGCGGCACCGTGTGGACGACCTACCAGCTCAACCCCACCTGGCGCATCGGCGGCGGGCTCAACGCGCGCAGCAGCATGGCGCCGCAACTGGTCACCACGTTCACCGCGCCGAGTTATGTCACCGCCGACCTGATGGCCGAATACACCGTGGGTGACCTGGCCTTCAAGCTCAACCTCACCAACCTTGGCAACCAGCGGTATGCCGACATGCTGTACCGGGGCCACTACATCCCCGGCAAGGGCCGCACCGTGCAGTTGACAAGCACCTTCAAGTTCTGAACAAGCCGCCATGCTGCTGCACCTGCCCCAGGTTCTGGATGCCGACGCTCTGGCCCAGGCCCGCGCCCTGCTGGCCGATGCGGCCTGGGTCGATGGCCGCAGCACCGCCGGGCCGCAGGCCGCCACCGTCAAGCGCAACCAGCAGCTGGCCGCCGACAGCCCGCTGGCCGCGCGCCTGCAGGCCCTGGTGCTGGCGGGCCTGGACCGGCACGCGCTGTTCTTCTCGGCGGCCCTGCCCAAGCGCGTGCTGCCACCGCTGTTCAACCGTTATGGCGGCGACGCGAGGCACCTCGGCAACCACTACGGCAACCATGTCGACCAGGCCATCCGCCACCTGCCGGGCACTGGTCAACGGGTACGCACCGACCTGTCGTGCACCCTGTTTCTGGCCGACCCGGCCAGCTACGACGGCGGTGAGCTGGTGATCGCCGACACCTTCAGCAGCCCGCGCATCAAGCTGGCGGCAGGCGACGCGGTGCTCTACCCCGGCACCAGCGTGCACCGGGTCGAGCCCGTCATGCGGGGCGAGCGGCTGGCCGCCTTCTTCTGGATCGAGAGCCTGGTACGCAGCGACGAGCAGCGCCGCCTGCTCTTCGACATGGACCAGGCCTTGATGCAACTGCGCATGCGTGACGGCGAATCGGCCGAAGCGGTGGCCCTGACCGGCACGTACCACAACCTGCTGCGCCAGTGGGCCGACACATGAGCGGCGCCGGCCCGGCCATCAACCTGCACGACTTCGAGGCCCTGGCCCGTGCGCGGCTGAGCGCGCCCGCAGCCGCCTACCTGGCCGGTGGCGCGGCCGACGAGCTGACGCTGGCGGCGAATGCGCAAGCCTGGCAGTGTTTGCAGTTGCTGCCCCGCGTGCTGCGCCCGCTGGCCGGCGGCCACACCCGCAGCACCCTGCTGGGCTGGGCCCTGGCCCAGCCGGTGCTGCTGGCACCGGTAGCCCACCAGGGCCTGTTCCACCCCGATGCCGAGCGCGGCAGCGCCCTGGCCGCGGCCATGCAGGGCACCGGCCTGGTGCTCAGCCTGCAATCGAGCACCCGGCTCGAAGACGTGGCCGCCCTGGTGTGCGACGAACCCGGCCGAGGCCCGCTCTGGCTGCAACTGCACTGGCTGCACGACCGCGGCTTTTTGCAGGCGCTGGTACGGCGCGCCGAAGCCGCCGGTTTCGAAGCCCTGGTGCTCACTGTCGACGCACCCACCCAGGGTGCGCGCGACCGCGAGCGCCGCGCCGGCTTCGCCTTGCCTGCGGGTCTGCGCATGGCCAACCTGGACGGCCTGGCACCCCGGCCTGCGCCAGGCGGCAGCGCAGACCACAGCGCGCTCTTCGACGGCCTGATGCCGCACGCCGGCACCTGGCACGACGTGGCCTGGCTGCAGACCCAGACCCGCCTGCCGCTGCTGCTCAAGGGCGTGCTGCACCCGGCCGATGCCTGCCAGGCGGCCGACCTGGGCGTGGCGGGGCTCATCGTCAGCAACCACGGCGGCCGCACGCTGGACACCGCCGTGGCCACCGCCCAGGCCCTGCCGCGCATCGCCCAGGCCCTGGCCGCCCGGCCCGGCCCGGCGCCGGTGCTGCTGGTGGACGGCGGCATCCGCCGGGGCACCGATGTGCTCAAGGCCCTGGCCCTGGGCGCCCAGGCGGTGCTGCTTGGCCGCCCGGCGGTGTGGGCCCTGGCGGCAAACGGTGCACCCGGCGTGGCGCTGGCCCTGCGCCTGCTGCGCGACGAGCTCGAAATCGCCATGGCCCTCACCGGCTGCCGCACCTTGGCAGACATCACGCCCGACTGCCTTTGGCATGAATGAAGGGCCGCCATCTGCGCAAGCAGCATTTATCATCGGGGCATGAATCCTGTGCACGACGTGGCGCGCATCCGCCTGGACAACGCGCTCAAGCTGTTCGATGAATTCGTGCAGGCGGCCGTCAAATCACCCGACGCTGCGGCGCTTCGCGGGCTCGAACGCCGCTTTGCCGAACGGCTGCAGATCCAGCCCAGCTACTGGAGCCAGATCAAGGGTCGCTCGCGCCAGATCGGCGAGCGCCTGGCGCGCCAGTTCGAGCAACTCTGCCGCAAGCCCGTGGGCTGGATGGACCTGCCGCACGACGGCCCGGCCAGCGGGGGCGCCGGGTTCAACGCCGCCCCGGCGCCAGAAGCCGCCGCGCCCAGCCAGCCAGAGGACGACGACGAGCGCTTCATCGTCGGCCTGGTGCTCACCTACTACCGCCGCCACCCGCAGCGTGCGCGCACCAGACTGCTCGATCTGCTGGGCGAGGTGCTGACGCCGCCGACCGAGGCCAGCGCACCCACCGCACCCGGCACCCCGGCTGCGGCCATGCCCCGCGCCGCACCGCGTGCCGCGCCTCGCGCCACGCCAGCCGCACCCGCCGTGGACGACCGCGCCCTCTGGGCCCAGGCCCAGGCCCGTGTGGCCCCGCTCAAGACCAAACGCTGAGCACGCAACGGCAGGGCGCACCCCATCCGTCGGTTTGATCACGGTGTAAACCCTGATCGTGATTCAAAACCCTTGCGCAAGATAAATTATTGTTTATCATCAGCGCAAGCTTGAACGGTTTCCCCTGCCGCCAGCGACACCCCCGATCAACCCCTTGACCTTGAGCACCCAGCCCATGTTCGTTTCAGCCTTGTTCTGCGCTTGCCCTGCTGCACGCCCTGGCGTGCGGGCCATGGCATCGCTGCAAGGGGCTGGCCACAACCTTGTGGCGTCGAACCGTCTGGTTGACCACCGCCAAGTGGACGCGCCGCCCGGCGCCGCCAAGGGCTGAAGCCGCTACCCAGCGCCTTCACCCTCAACGGCCCGGACCGCACCAGCGATCCGGGCCGTCTTGTTTTCCGTCACCCCTTTTTCACCGGCACCCCGTGCCCAGGAGCGTCCCATGAAGATCACCATCACCGCCATGAAGCCCCGCAACCCGCTGGTCGCCGCCGCCCACCAACGCCTGGCGGGCGCGCACCGCCGCAGTGCCAGTTCGCAACGCCAGCGCGCTGCCATGGCGCTGCGCCGCGAGTTGCAGCACGAGAAACGTCCCTTGCCCTGAAACCCCGGCGCGCCGGCCCCCACGCAGATGCGGCGGGGCGGCACCGCCCAGGAGAGCCCCATGACAAAAAGCCCCTACGGCTTCCACGGCCCCCTCGCCGCACCGGTGCGGCACCCCGCACGGCGCCTGGCCGCCGCCGCCTTGCGCCAGGCCAGCCGGCTGTTGGCGCGCCTGGCGCGGCGCCTGGCCGCACGGCATCGGCCACCGGCCCTGGCCCGCCCGCCAGAGTTCGAGTTCTACGCCGAGGCCGGCGCACCCGAGGGCGCGGTCTACCTCGATGGTGAACTCATCGGGCACGTGCCCGGCGTCACCCGCCTTTGATCGCCAACCCGCTCAAAGCGCTCAAGCTGCGGGCATGGCCTGCCGATATACGGGATGACGACAACCCGCATGAGGTGAGCCATGGCCCTGGCTGAGCACACTGCCGACGGCCCCGCGTCCACCGGGGCCCCCTTCATCACCGCCGCACTGCGCGACGTGGATGGGTGGGTTCGTGCGTTCGATCAGCGCGAGATCCCGGTGTTGTCAGCCACCGCCGACGCCATCGAAGAGTGGCGCTGCAACGAAGACGCGGCCGACGCCCATCTGCTGGCCGATGCCATGTCGTCCGATCCGCTGATGACACTGAAGCTGCTGCGCCACGTGGCCGCCCTGCGGCGCGGACGCGACCAGTCCGATGCCGAGACCGCTACCGAAGCCCTGGTGATGCTCGGCATCACCCCCTTCTTCCGCGATTTCGGCCCCCAGCCCACGCTGGAAGACACCCTGGCCGGCAACAGCCCTGCGCTGCTGGGCCTGCGCCAGGTGATGCGCCGCGCCCACCGCGCCGCCCGCTTTGCACTGGCTTTTGCAGTGCACCGGCAAGACCACGATGCCGCCGTGATCCACGAGGCCGCCTTGCTGCACGACTTTGCCGAGATGTTGTTGTGGGCCCACGCGCCCGCCCTGGCACTGGACATCGCCCGCCTGCAGCAAGCGACGCCCGATCTGCGCTCGGCCGATGCGCAACGGATGCGCTTGAATGTCGAACTGGCCGACCTGCAACAAGCCTTGCTGAAAAACTGGCGTCTGCCCTCGTTGCTGGTGCAGATCACCGACGACCGCGCCAGCCACCTGGCCCAGGTGCGCAATGTGCAACTGGCCATGCGCGTGGCCCGCCACACCGCACGCGGCTGGGACAACCCCGCCTTGCCCGACGATGTGGACGAGATCGCCCACCTGCTGAACCTGGGCACCGCGCCCACGCTTCACCTCTTGCACGACCTCGACCAATAGCCTCGGCCGCCACGGCGACGGCCGGTCAATCCGGCCGCGCCTGCACCCAGCGCCGCACCTCGGCCCACACCTCGGGCCGGTCGACCATGGCCACATGCGCCACCCCGGCCAGGTGGTGGTTGTCGGCGCCTTCCAAGGTGGCGGTGGTGGCCGGAAACACAATGTTGTCCGCGTGGCCGAAAAAGCAGGTGAAGCGCGCACGGCGCCGGGCCGATTCAGCCGCTGCCAAGGTCGTCAGCCACGGATGGCCCTGCCGCATCTGGCGCGCATTGGGGCTGTGGCCGAAGCGCGCCATCCAGGTGCCGTGGTGGGGCGTGCCGATGGTGATGATGCGGCGCACCCGTGCATCGGCCGCTGGCGCATCGGCCTGGGCCGCCAGCCAGGCGCGTACCGCCAGGCCACCCATGCTGTGTGCCACCAGCACCGGTGGACGGCCGGTGCGCCGGGTCAATTCGGCCACGGTGGCCTCGATGGCGGGCACCCAATCGCCGATGCGGCCAAAGGCCGGCTCCAGCGTCAGCGCGGTGCACGGCACGCCCTGGGCGCGCAAATGACGAAGGGCCCGGGCCCATACCCCGCGATTGCAGAAGTAGCCATGCACCAGCAGCACCGCTGTCTGGCCGGCGGTGCCCGACAAATCGGCCTGGCGCTCGGCGAAAAAAGGCTGCACCCAGTTGAACACCCGCCACGAGGCCAGCACTTCACCCCACCAGCCCCGCACCAGTTGGCCGGCGCTGGCACGGGGCGCCGCCTTGTCCCGGCCAAAGGCGGCCAGCAGGCCGAACTCCAGCGCCAGCAGGGGCAACTGGGGCACCAGCGCCAGCACCACGCCCGAAACCATGGCCAGCGGCCCGAGGCCATGTTGCTGGCACCAGGCCAGCCAGGCGGCCGCGGCCAGCACGGTGAGCAGAACAAGAACGGCTTGAAGTCGGGCGAGCATGCCCCAGTCTCGCACCCTGCCGCGGCGCGCCCGGTAGAGTGGCGTCCCTATCCCCCGCCCGGGCCAACACACCCGGCACGCACCCCTGACACCATGAGCGACTCATTGGCCGACCGCATCACCGAACACCTCGGCACCGTGTCGCGGATGCGCGCCCTGCGCGACGCCGATCCCGGGCTAGCGCACCGGGTGCATGAGGTCAAGCGCTACCAGGCGGCGCGTTTCGAGCGCAGTTATGCCGATCTGCTGGCCAACCCGCGCTACCAGGGCGCCACGCGCTTCTTTCTGCAAGACCTGTACGGGCCTCAGGAGTTTGCCGAGCGCGATTCGCAGTTCGGCCGCATCGTGCCGGCACTGGTTCGGCTGTTTCCGGGCGAGATCGTCGGCACGGTCGAATTGCTGGGCCGCCTGCACGCCCTGACCGAAGCGCTGGACGACACCCTGGCGCGCCAACTGCCCCACCTGCCGGCCGACGCGTCCGGCTACGCCCGGGCCTGGCAGGACACCGGCCGGGCGCCGGGACGCGAGCAACAGATCAGCCTCACCCTGGCCATCGGCACGGCACTGGACCGCTACACCCGCAACCGGCTGATGCGCACATCGCTCAAGCTGATGCGCGGCCCGGCCCAGGCCGCCGGCCTGGGCGATCTGCAGCGATTTCTTGAACGGGGCTTCGACGCCTTTGGCGCCATGAAGGGTGCCGATGAGTTTCTGACCAAGGTCGGCGTCCGTGAGCGCGCGCTCGTCGCGGCGCTGTTCGCCCCCGGTGCCGAGGCAGCAACGGCCCTGCCACGGGCCCAGCGCACCTCTCCCCTGGACCAATTGCCATGAGTGACCCGATCAAGACGACGCTGCTGGCCTTGGGCGCGCAGGTTTTGGAGCGCGGCTGGCTGTCGGCCAACAACATCGTATTTGCCGATGGCCCGCTGGGCGCCACGGTGGTCGACACCGGCTTTTGCAGCCATGCCGAACAGACGCTGGCGCTGCTCGACCAAGCCCTGGGCGGTCGCCCCTTGGCGCGGGTGGTCAACACCCATCTGCACAGCGACCATTGCGGCGGCAACGCCGCCTTGGCCGCGCGCTGGCCGGCGCTGCGCATCGAGGTGCCCGCCGCGTCGCGCAGCAAGGTGCAGCCGTGGGACGACTCGCGTCTGACCTACCGCCTGATGGACCAGCACTGCGATCCGTTTGTCGTGCATGGCTTCTTCGACCACGGCGACACGGTCTGCCTGGGGCGGCACGACTGGCAGGTGCATGCCACCGCCGGCCACGACCCCGACGCGGTGGTGCTGTTCGAGCCGCACACCCGCACGCTCATCAGCGGCGATGCACTGTGGCAAGACCGCCTGGCCATCGTCTTCCCTGAGTTGGAAGGCCAACCCGGTTTTGACGATGTGGCCCGCACGCTGGACCTGATCGAAGCCCTGCAGCCCGCGCTGGTGGTGCCGGGCCATGGCCAGCCCTTCACCGACGTGGCGGCGGCGCTGCGCGCCTCACGCCAGCGCCTGGCCGGCTTCATGGCCGCGCCGCAGCGCCATCGCCTGCACGCAGCACGTGCGCTGGTGGTCTACCACTTGCTGTCGTTTCGCCAGTTGCCGCATGCCGAGTTGATGCACTGGATAGCCACCACACCCATCTTCGTGAGCGCCCTGCAATGCGCTGGCGACCCGCAACGTGCGCAGGCCCTGGCTCAGGAAATCCTGGACCGGTTGGTGGCCGATGGCGTGGTGCAGGACGACGGTGCGCAGGCCGCAAATCGGCAGGTGCGCATGGCCTCGGCCGGGTGAGATGACCACCCCCACGTCGCTTCGCTCCTGCCCCCCGAGGGGGCGCTCAGCCGCATGGGGGCGGCCCGGCGGCGGCTGAGATGCCCACCCCCACGTCGCTTCGCTCCTGCCCCCGTGGGGGCGCTCAGCGCGTCGGCTGGCCGTTGGCGTCTACAGCGGATGGATCGCCGGGCACCACACCTGGCTGCGGGGCCCCGGCGCCCAGCTGAAACGGTGCCGCCGGCATGCCGCCCGACTGGCTACCCTGCATGCCAGGCTGCGCTGGCATGTCGCCAGGCCGGCGCATCGTGCCCGACGGCATGCCCGGTGCTGCGCCTTCGCCGGGGCGGCCTCGGTTGGCCTCGGGCAGGGACGGCAGCGCCAGCACCATGCCCGAAGCGCCGGCGGCGCCCAGTTCGGCCTGGCGGTGGCTGACAGTCAACAAGCGCAGGCCAGGCTCGACTTCGCGGCCCACGCCGATCGCGCGGGCCGGCTTGCCGTCAATGGAGATCAGCGCCAGTCCACCGCTGCCGCCCGCGCGCGGCGCCACCACGCCAACCAGGCGAAAACGCGCATCGGCTGGCGTTGCCGCTTCCTGCGCCACGGCCTGCACCGGCACGACGCCCAGCAGACGCGCCAGGTTGCCGGCCGGTGGCGGGGCGGCACTGGCCACTTGAGCGCCGGCAGGCACAGGTGTGGCGCGAACGCCCAACTGCAGCGCCCAATACACCACACTGGCCGCCACGGCGGCCCAGATCAAAAGGCTTGTCAGGCGCGAGCTCATCGGGCGATTATGATCCACCGACCTCCTGGCCCATGCCGCAAACTGCCCCCCATGACTCCTGTTAACGCTTCGTTGCATGCGCTTCGCCGCGGCTTCACGCTGATCGAGCTGATGGTGGTGCTGGTCATCATCGGCGTGCTGGCGGCACTGATCGTGCCCAACGTGCTCGACCGCACCGACGACGCCCGGGCCACCGCCGCCAAGGCCGACATCAACAACCTGATGCAGGCGCTCAAGCTCTACAAGCTGGACAACCAGCGCTTTCCCAGTGCCGAACAGGGCCTCGACGCCCTGATCAAGAAGCCCACTGCCGGCAGCGTACCGCCCAACTGGCGGGTCTACCTGGACAAGCTGCCCACCGACCCCTGGGGCCGGCCTTACCAATACATCTTTCCGGGGGTGAAGAGCGAGGTCGACGTCTTCAGCCTGGGCGCCGACGGCCAGGCCGGTGGCGACGGCAAGAATGCCGACATCGGCTCCTGGCAGTAGGGCCACGGCCACGCTGCCTCCGATGCGTCAGCGGCCGGCCGGCTTCACGCTGGTTGAACTGCTGCTGGTGCTGCTGCTGATCGCAATGGTCTCGGGCATGGTGAGCCTGTCGCTGCGCGACGGCGGCGCGGCCAACCTCGAACGCGAGGCCACCCGCCTGGCCGCCCTGCTGGAGGCCGGCCGCGCCGAGGCCCGCGCCAGCGGCACGGCCGTGCGCTTTGAACTCGCATCGCGCGATGCCGTGGCCACCGGCGATGCCCCCGAAGGCGTCGACTTCCGCTTCATCGGCCTGGGGCCCGACGTGCACCTGCCCGGCCGCTGGCTGGACGCCGGGGTCACGGCCCGCATCGAAGGCGCCCGGGCCTTGCGCCTGGGACCCGAGCCCCTGATCGGCGCCCAGCGCATCGTGCTCAGCCTGGGTGACCAGAAACTGGTGCTGGCCACCGACGGCCTGCAGCCCTTCGCCGTGCCCGCCCCATTGACTGAAGCGGTGGCCAAACCATGAAGCGCCGCGGCTTCACCCTGGTCGAGGTGCTGGTGGCCCTGGCGATCACGGCCATTGCGCTGGGCGCCGGGGTGAAAGCCGCCAGTGCCCTCATCGACAACGCCCAGCGCCTGGGCGACGTGACCGCAGCGCACTGGTGCGCCGACAACGCCCTGGTGGCCCTGCGGCTGGGTCGGCAATACCCGGACATCGGCGAAAGCGAGTTCGCCTGCAACCAGATCGGCCATGAGTTTCGCGGCCAGATCCAGGCGCGGGCCACGCCCAACCCCAACTTCCGTCGGGTCGATGCGGTGGTGCGCGACGGCAACGGCGTGGTCATGGCCACCCTCACCACCATCCTGGGGCGGTACTGAGCATGCGCCGCGGCTTCACCCTGGTGGAAGTGCTGGTGGCGCTGCTCATCATGGCGGTGATCGCCGCCATGGGCTGGCAAGGCGTCTCCGGCATGGCCCGGGCCCGCGACATCGGCGCTGCGGCCAGCGAGCGCACCCTGCGCCTGGCCGCCGTGATCGGACAGTGGGAGCAGGATCTTGCCGCCGTCTACGACAGCCCGCTGGTGCCCGGCATCAGCTTCGATGGTGCGGCGCTGCGCCTGGTGCGCCGCAACGAAGGCGGCGTGCAGGTGGTGGCCTGGCAACTTCGTGAAGGCCGCTGGCAGCGCTGGGCCGGCCCGGTGGTGCAGCGCGCGGGCGATCTGCAGCAATCCCTCCTCGCCAGCCAGCAATTGCAGGGGCCTGAGGTGGGGCAGTTGCAGTTGCTCGACGGCATCACGGCCTGGCAGGTCTATTTCTGGCGCGGCCAGGGCTGGAGCAATGCGCAATCCACCGGTGATCTGGTGGCTGCGCCCGGCCCCGTACCGCCTGCCGTACCAGCGTCGGCGGCCAGCGGCCCGGACGGCAGCGCCAGCGCGCCGACCCGTGCGGCCACCGGCGCCCCGCGCACCCAGTTGCCCGCTGGCGTGCGCCTGCAACTGGGCCTGCCCGAAGGCACGCTGCTGCGCGACGTCATGCTGGCCACCGGCGCATGACGACGCTGCGCCTCTGCCACCTTCGGCGCCCAGCGCGCGGCGCCGCCCTGCTGGTGGCCATGGTGCTGCTCAGCGTGGTGGCCACCCTGGCCGCAGGCATGGTGTGGCAGCAGTGGAAGGCGGTGCAGGTGGAAACCGCCGAACGCGCCCGCGTGCAGACGGTGTGGATCCTCAACGGCGCGCTCGACTGGGCCCGCCTCATCCTGCGCGAAGACGCCCGCTCAGGCCACCCCACCAGCCTGGACGAGCCCTGGGCCACACCCCTGGCCGAGGCGCGCCTGTCCACCTTCCTGGCCGTGGACAAGAACAACAACGCCGAGGACAACGGGCCTGAAGCCTTCCTGTCCGGCCGCATCGCCGATGCCCAGGCCCGCTACAACCTGCGCAATCTGCTGGCCGAGGGCAAGGTCGACCCGCGCCAGCTGGGCGTTCTGCAGCGCCTGTGCACCAGCGTGGGCCTGCCCACCGATGTAGCCGGCCGGGTGGCCGAAGGCCTGCTGGCGTCGGCTGCGGGCAACGTGGCCGACGCACCGTTGGCACCCCAGCAGATGGACGATCTGGTCTGGTTGGGGCTGGAGGCAAGCACCGTCGGCCGCCTGTCCACCGTGGCTGTGCTGCTGCCCGTGCCCACCCCCATCAACCTGAACACTGCCTCGCGGGAAGTGCTGGCTGCCGTGATCGAGGGCATCGACCTGGGGGGTGCCGACCGGCTGGTGCAGGCGCGCACCCGCAAGCCGCTGCGCATCGTGCAAGAAGCGCGCGACCTGCTTGGAAAGGGCGTGGTGATCGGCGAGCGCGACGGCGACGTCAAGTCGGCCTACTTCGAGGTTCATGGCCGCCTTCGGCTGGAACAGCGCTTGATGGACACGGTCAGCCTGGTCGAGCGTCGCGGCGGCCTGGACGTGGTGGCCATCCAGCGCCGCCGCGAGGCCGGCGTGCTGGCGCCTAACCGTTGAACTGCGGCCGAGTCCCCTGGCAGTGCTTCACAATGCCGAGACGACAAAGCACAACAATCGGGCAGCGCGTCCCGGCGTGCCGGTGGCTGCTGCCCGCCTGAAACACCCCGTGCCCTTGTTGATTGCCCGCCCGCCCACCTTGACCAGCCCGCCATGTCCTTGCTCGTGATCCTGCTGCCCGCGCCGCCGCGTGCAGACGCCACGCCGACGCCCGACGACGCGCCCCTGACCTGGTGGCTCAGCCCCGATGGCCTGAGCGTCACCCGGCAAGGCAGCAGCGGTCCTTCGGGCTTTCCGCGGGCCGACAGCGTGGTGGCGGTGGCCCCGGCAACAGCCGTGGCCTGGCACCGCCCCACCCTGCCCAAGGCACCGGCCAACCGCCTGCGCGCCGCCCTGGGGGGCGTGCTGGAGGAACAACTGCTGGCCGACGACGAAGACGTGCACCTGGCCCTGGCGCCGCGCGCCGCCGCCGGTGCGCCGGTGTGGGTGGCCGCACTGCACAAGGCATGGCTTGGCGCACAGATCGCACGCCTGGCCGCCGCCCAGATCACGCTGGATCGGCTGGTGCCGGCCCTGGCGCCCTTGCCTGCTGACGACCCCGTCACTGGCCATGCGCCGGTGGGGCACTTCTTCAGCCTGGGCGACGAAGTGGGCACCGCCCACCTGCTGCTGGCCATTGCCGATGCAGAAGGCGCCTTCTGCCTGCCCCTGGCCGGCGGCCTGGCGCGCAGCCTGATGGCTGGCTGGGTGGCGCGCGGCACCCGTTGGTCGGCCACTCCGGCCACCGCCACTGCGGCTGAGCGCTGGGTGGGCGCCCCGGTGGACGTGCGCACCGACGCCGACGTGGCCCTGGCCGCCGCCCGCTCCAACTGGAACCTGCTGCAGTTTGACCTGGCACCGCAGCGCCGCGCCAGCCTGGCCCTGGGCCAGTTGGCCAAGCGCTTCATGAGCCCGTCCTGGGCACCTGCGCGCTGGGGCCTGGCCGCCTTGTTGGGCGCCCAGGTGGTGGGCTTGAACGTCATGGCCTGGCAGCAGCAGCGCGCCTTGGTCGAACAGCGTGCCAGCATGGAAACGTTGCTGCGCAGCACCCATCCGCAGGTCCGTGCCGTGCTGGATGCCCCGGTGCAGATGCAGCGTGAAACCGCCGCGCTGCGGTTGGCAGCAGGTGTGCCGGGCGATGATGACTTTGAACCGCTGATGGCCGCTGCAGCGGCGGCCTGGCCTGATGGCGTGACACCCGCCGCACAGATCCGCTTCGAGCCCGGCAAGCTCAGCGTCAGTGCCACCGGCTGGGCGCCGCCCCAGATCGAGCAACTTCGCCAACGCCTGCAACTGGCCGGCTGCGCCCTCGACCAGACCGAAGGCCGCCTGGTGATCCGCCGCGCTGACGCGCCCACCCGTTCATGAGCACTTCAACCGCTTCCACCACGCCCGCTGGCAGCACCGGCCGCCTGGCGCCGCTGCTGGCAGCCCTGCAGCCCGCCCGGGCCGCCTGGGATCGGCTGGCGCGGCGCGAGCGCCGCCTGGTCGGGCTGGGTGCCGGTGTGCTGGTCGCCTTTCTGGTGTGGGCCATCGCGCTGGCACCGGCCTGGCGCACCCTCAACACCACCCCGGCCCTGCGTGATGCGGCCGAGGCCCAGGCCCAGCAGATGCAGGCCCTGGCGCGCGAAGCGGCCAGCCTGCGTGCTGTCGCACCGGTGCCCTTGGCCCAGGCCCAGCAGGCCCTGACCACCGCCACCGCCCGCCTGGGCAGTGCCGGCAAGCTCAGCCTGCAAGGCGACCGCGCGCTGCTCACCCTCAAGGGCGCGGGCAGCGAGCAACTGGCCGCCTGGCTGGGAGAAGCCCGCGCCGGCGCCCGCGCCCGCGTGGTCGAAGCCAGCCTCAACCAGACCAGCCCTGGCCGCTACGACGGCAGCCTCACGCTGGCCATGGGGGCCGGCCGATGATCCGCTTGCGGCGCGCCCGCAGCCGTGACACCGGCTTCCAGGCCAGCACCTTCGAACTGCGGGAGGCCGACACCGTGCGCTGGCAGCGCCAGCAACGCGCTGGTCGGCGCTGGGCCGTGTGGGGCGCCGTTCTGGGCGTGGCCGGTGCGCTGGTGAGCCTGGCACCCGCGCAATGGTTGGCCGCAGGCCTGCAGCAGGCCACCGGTGGCCGCCTGCTGCTGGCCGAAGCGCGCGGCAGCGTGTGGAATGGCAGTGCCGTGGTGGTGCTCACCGGTGGCGAGGGCAGCCGCGACGCCGCAGCGCTGCCGGGCCGCCTGAACTGGCGCCTGCGCCCCGATTGGCGCGGCCTGCAATTGCGCGCCAGCCAGGCCTGCTGCCTGCAGGGCGAGGTGCGTCTGCACCTGCAACCGGGCTGGGCTGGCTACACCGCCACACTGGACACCCCGGCCGATGCCAGCGGCACACTCGGCCGCTGGCCGGCGGCCTGGCTGGCTGGCCTGGGCACACCCTGGAACACCCTTCAACTGGGCGGCCAACTGCAGTTGGCCAGTGGCGGCCTGCGCCTGCAATCGACCGAGGGCCGGTTGCAGTTCGAAGGCACGCTGGCACTCACCCTGCAATCGGCCTCGTCGCGCGTGTCGCCTCTGCCGGTTCTGGGCAGCTACCTGCTGCAGGTGCAGGGCAGCGGCACAGGTGCCGGCAACGCGGTTCCAACCGTGCAACTGTCCACCCTGGATGGGGTGCTGGTGCTCAGCGGCAACGGCGAGTGGACCGGCTCGCGCCTGCGTTTTCGGGGCCAGGCCGAAGCGGCCGAAGGCCATGCCGCGGCGTTGTCGAACCTGCTCAACATCATTGGCCGGCGCCAGGGCGCGCTGTCCGTCATTTCGATCGGATGACCTCCATGACCCCGCGTACGCTTCGCCCCCTGTTGCTGCCGCCTGGCCGGGTCTTGGCACTGCTGGCCCAGGCCCTGGCACTGGCCGGGCTGCTGGCGCCACCGGCCCAGGCCCAGGCCGCCGATGCGGGCACTGCGCCCGCTGCCCGCCGTGGCGGCGGCTTGCGCGCAGACAGCAAGGTCACGCTGAATTTCGTCAACGCCGAGATCGAGGCGGTCAGCCGCGCCATCGCGATGATGATCGACCGCCAGATCCTGGTCGACCCGCGCGTCAAGGGCCCCATCACCGTCTACAGCGAGCAACCCGTGACGGTGCGCGAGGCCTACCAGCAATACCTGGCCGCCCTGCGCGGGCTGAATTTTGCAGTGGTGGAAACCGCCGGCCTGCTCAAGGTGCTGCCCGAGCCCGACGCCAAGCTGCAGACCGGCACCGTGGTGGTGGGCGCGGCCGGCCCGCGTGGTGACCAGGTCATCACGCAGATCTTCCGGCTCAACCACGAGAACCCCAACAACCTGGTGGCGGTGCTGCGCCCCTTGATCAGCCCCAACAACACCATCAACGCCAATCCGGGCAACAGCACCCTGGTGATCACCGACTACGCCGACAACCTGTCGCGCATCGGCAAGATCATCGCCGCGCTCGACCAGCCTGCCGCCACCGACGTGGAAGTGGTGCCGCTCAAGCACGCCATTGCCACCGACCTGGCCACCCTGGTGCAAAAGCTGGGTGAAGGCGGCGCGGCAGCGGCAGTGCCCGGCATGCCCGGCGGGGCATCGGGCGTATCGGTGCTGGCCGATGCACGCAGCAACACCCTCATCATCCGCGCCGCCAACCCGGCCCGACTGGCCAGCGTGCGCGCCCTGATCGTGCGGCTCGACCAGCCCGGCGTGGGCGGCCCTGCCGGATTGATCCACGTGGTCTATCTGAAGAACGCCGACGCCACCAAGCTGGCCTCGGTGCTGCGCGCCGCCTTTGCCGGTGGCAGCGGATCCGGCGGCGGCGGCGGGGGCGGCACGGGCAGCGTGTCCGTGGCCAACCCGCTGGGCAACGTCGGTGGCGGTTCAGGCGGCGGCGCCAACCCGGTGGCCACCACGCCACTGGCGGCGTCGGCCCAGCCATCGACCGGCGGCTTCATCCAGGCCGACCCCGCCACCAACTCGCTGGTGATCACCGCGGCCGAGCCGCTGTACCGCCAGATCCGCAGCGTGATCGACCAGCTCGACGGCCGGCGCGCCCAGGTCTTCGTCGAATCGATGATCGTCGAGATGGACGCCAGCAAGGCGGCCGAGCTGGGCTTCCAGTGGCAGGGCCTGCTGGGCAAGAGCGGCGACCGCTTCGGCCTGGTGTCGGGCACCAACTTCGGCACCGCCGGCAACAACATCGTCAACCTGTCGCTGGGCGGCGCCAGCGCCAGCGCCAGCCTGCCCGGCAATGGGCTGAACCTGGGCCTGCTGCAAAAGGTCAATGGCGTCTACACCCTCGGCGCCCTGGCCCGATTTCTTCAAACGGTGAGCGGCACCAACATCCTGTCCACGCCCAACCTGGTGGCCCTGGACAACGAAGAGGCCAAGATCGTGGTGGGCCAGAACGTGCCCTTCGTCACCGGCAGCTTCACCAACACCGGCACCAGCGGCTCTACCGTCAACCCCTTCCAGACGGTCGAGCGCAAGGACGTGGGTCTCACGCTGAAGATCAAGCCGCAGATCGGCGAGGGTGGCGTGATCCGCATGACGGTGTTCCAGGAAAACTCCAGTGTCGTCGACACCAGCAAGGCCAATACCAACGGCCCCACCACCAACAAGAATTCGCTCGAAACCACCGTGGTGGCCGATGACGGCCAGATCATGGTGCTGGGCGGCCAGATGAAAGAGGGTTTCACCGACGGCGAGAGCAAGGTGCCGGTGCTGGGCGACTTGCCCGGCCTGGGCAACCTGTTCAAGAGTCAGAGCCGCGAGCGCAGCAAGTCCATCTTGCTGGTGTTTTTGCGACCGGTGATCATCCGCGACGCGCAGACGTCCAGCAGCCTGGCGCTGGACCGCTACGAATCCATCCGCGCCCAGCAACAGGCGCAGCAACCCGAGCCACGCGCCCTGCTGCCCATCAGTGATTCACCGGTGCTGCCGGCCGTGCCCGACAAGGGCAAGCCGCTGCCCATCAGCGCGCCGACGCCCGCCACCTGGCAGGCCCCCGCGCCCAAGGCCCCCTGAGCGCGCGCACCATGGCCACCCGCCATCCCCTGAGCTACGGCTTCGCCAAGGCCAACACCCTGCTGTTGGAAGACAACGGCGACGAGCGCGTGCTGTGGGCCACCGACACCACCCCGCCTGCCGCCCTGGGCGAGGTGCTGCGCCTGCACGCGGTGGACCGGCTGGAGCCCGAGCAGACCGCCGTGCTGGTCAACCGCATCGCCGTGGCTTATGCCGGGGGCGAAAGCAGCGCCGCCGCCGTGGTGGGCGAGGTGGAGAGCGCGGTCGACCTGTCGCGCCTGCTGCAGGACCTGCCCGCCGTTGAAGACCTGCTCGAAGCCAGCAACGACGCGCCCATCATCCGCATGCTCAACGCCCTGCTCACGCAGGCCGCCAAAGACGGTGCCAGCGACATCCACATCGAGCCCTACGAGCGCAGCAGCAGCGTGCGCTTTCGGGTGGACGGCACGCTGCGCGAGGTGGTGCAGCCCAACCGGGCGCTGCACGCTGCGCTGATCAGCCGCCTGAAGATCATGGCCGAGCTCGACATCGCCGAGAAGCGCCTGCCGCAGGACGGCCGCATCTCCTTGCGCATCGGCGGCCGTGCCATCGATGTGCGGGTGAGCACGCTGCCCAGCGCCCACGGTGAGCGGGCGGTGCTGCGCCTGCTCGACAAGAGCGAATCGAAGTTCACCCTCGAAGCCCTGGGCATGAGCGGCCAGGTGCTCACCGCTTTCGACAGACTGGTGCACCAGCCTCACGGCATCGTGCTGGTGACCGGCCCCACCGGCAGCGGCAAGACCACCACGCTGTACGCCAGCCTGGGCCGCATCGACACCGCCACCACCAATGTGCTGACGGTGGAAGACCCGGTTGAATACGAACTGCCCGGCATCGGCCAGACCCAGGTCAATGCCAAGATCGACCTGACCTTCGGCAAGGCGCTTCGCGCCATCCTGCGCCAGGACCCGGATGTGATCATGATCGGCGAGATCCGCGATTTTGAAACCGCGCAGATCGCCATCCAGGCCAGCCTCACCGGCCACCTGGTGCTGGCCACGCTGCACACCAACGATGCGCCCAGCGCCATCACCCGGCTGATCGACATGGGCGTCGAGCCCTATCTGCTCAGCAGCAGCCTGCTGGGCGCCCAGGCTCAGCGCCTGGTACGCAAGCTGTGCCTGCATTGCAAGCGGCAAGACGGCGACGGCCGCTGGCGCCCCGTGGGCTGCCTGGAGTGCAACGACACCGGCTACAAGGGCCGCACCGGCGTGTACGAGCTGATGGTGGTGGACGACGCCCTGCGCGCCCTCATCCACAACCGCGCGGCCGAAAGCGCGCTGTTCACCGCCGCCCGCGCCCAGGGCTTCGTGCCCATGCGCGACGACGGCGCCCGCCTGGTGACCGAAGGCATCACCTCGCAAGAAGAAGTGCTGCGCGTCACGCGCGATTGAGCCTGCCGCAGCCGCCGACACCGCGATGCCCGCCTACAACTTCGAAGCCCTGGACGACAGTGGCAAGCCCCGCACCGGTGTGCTGGAGGCCGAAAGCGCCAAGGCCGCCCGCGGCCAGTTGCGCGCCCAGGGCCTGGTGCCGCTGGCCGTGGCCCCGCTGGCGGCCAGCGTGCAGACGGCAGGTCAATCACGCTGGTCGCGCCGGGTCTTCAGCAGCACCGGCCTGTCGGTGTGGACCCGGCAACTGGCCGGCCTGGTGGGCGCCGGCCTGCCGCTGGAGCGCGCCCTCACCTCGCTGGCCGACGAAGCCGAGCAGCCCGCCCAGCGCGAGCTGGTGGCCCACCTGCGGGCCGAGGTGAACGCCGGCTCGCCCTTTGCCCGCGCCCTGGGCCATGCCCCGCGCGAGTTCGACGACGTGTACCGCGCCGTGGTGGCCGCTGGCGAGCAAAGCGGTGCACTGGGTGCCGTGCTCGAACGCCTGGCCGACGACCTGGAAGAACGCCAGGCCCTGCGCAGCAAGCTGCTGGGCGCCGCCCTCTACCCGGCCATCGTGTCGCTGATCGCCTTCGTGATCGTGATCTTCCTGGTCACCTACGTGGTGCCGCAGGTGGCCAGCGTCTTCACCAGCAACAAGCGCGCCCTGCCCTGGCTGACCACCGCCATGCTGGCCTTGAGCGCCTTCGTGCGGCAGTGGGGCTGGGCCGTGGCGCTGGGCACTGTGGCCGGGGGCGTGGCGCTGGGCATGGCGCTGCGCGGCGAGGCCTTTCGCCAGCGCTTCGACGCGGCCTGGCTCAACCTGCCCCTGGTGGGCCGGGTGGCACGCGGCTACAACGCGGCGCGTTTTGCCGGCACCCTGGCGATGCTGGCCAATGCGGGCGTGCCCATCCTCAAGGCCCTGCAGGCCGCGGCTGAAACCCTGGCCAACCGCGCCCTGCGTGCCGACGCGCTGGAGGCCCTGGTGCAGGTGCGTGAAGGCGCACCGCTGGCATCGGCCCTGGCTGCGCGCAAACGCTTCCCGGGCCTGCTGGCCATGTTTGCCCGCCTGGGTGAACAGACCGGCCAGTTGCCCCAGATGCTGGACCGCGCCGCCAAGCAGCTCAACGGCGAGGTTCAGCGCCGCGCCATGGCGCTGGCCACCATCCTGGAGCCCCTGCTCATCGTGGCCATGGGGATGGTGGTGATGCTGATCGTGCTGGCGGTGCTGCTGCCCATCATCCAGCTCAACACCTGGGTGAAGTAGCTCGCGCCTTCTCGGCGGCTATGCGGCTATGCGGCTATGCGGCTATGCGGCTATGCGGCTATGCGGCTATGCGGCTATGCGGCTATGCGGCTATGCGG
>JANOAQ010000393.1:0-8677 GCA_031411195.1 Burkholderiaceae bacterium
GCCGTCAATTCCACGTCACTCTTCAGCGAGGTTCGCGGCAACCCACAGAGCACCGGTGCAGTGGACCTCATCGTCGACCGCCAAGGCCGCGTCATTGCGCATCCCGACGCGACGCGGGTCATGAAACCCGCCGAGGACCAGCCCGGGTTGCAGGACGTGACGCGTGCCTGGCTGGCTTCGGGAAGCCCGATCGACACGGTCGGACAGGCCACCGTCGAAGGCCAGTACGTCGTCTCCAGAACAGGCATCCCGTTGACTGACTGGGTCAGCATCCGGGTGACTTCGGCGGCTGTCGCCTTTGCCCCTGTGGTCGAAGCGCGGGCGACCGCGTTGCCGGCAGCCGTCCTGGCCGGACTGGCGGCGGGCCTGTTGGCAGGCGTGCTGGCGTACGCGATGACGCGCCCGATCTCGCGGCTTCAGGCACGCGCGGTGTCTCTACTCGACGACGATGCCAAAGTCACAAGCTGGCCGGCCGACAGCGGGGAAGTGGGTGAGCTGGCCAGCGCGTTCCGGCACGTCGTCGAGCAGCGTGAGCGACGTCAGACTGAAGTCCAAGCGCTGCTCCAGCAAATTGAAGCGGTGTTGGACCATGCCGAAGTGGGGATCGCCCTCACGCGCAATGGTCGATTCGAGTTGGTCAGCCGCCAGTTCTGCCAGATTTTCCGCTGCGTCAAGCTGGACGCCATCGGCCAGGCCACCCGCATGATCTACGCAAGCGACGAAGCGTTCGTAGCGCTGGTCAAGCAGGCCCAGCCTGCCTTCATCCAGCATGGCGCCTTCGACGCCGAACTCGAGCTGATCCGGCGGTCCGGCCAGGTCTTCTGGGCCCGCATGCGAGGGCGTGCCGTCGTCCCGGGCGACGTGTCACAGGGCACGATCTGGACGATTGAGGACGTGACTGCCGCCAAAGAGCAGCGAGAGCGGCTGACCTATTCCTCCACGCACGACGCGCTGACCGGGCTCGTCAACCGTGCTGCCTTCGAGGACCTGCTGGAGAGGGCGGCGGTGACTCCAGAGATCGAGCCCTTCTGCGCCCTATTCATCGACCTGGATCGTTTCAAGCAGGTGAACGACACCGGCGGGCACGCGGCGGGTGATGCGCTATTGCGGGACATAGCGCAGGTGCTCACGCAGCATGTTCGGCGGTCCGACGTCGTCGCCCGGTTGGGCGGCGACGAGTTCGCCGTGCTGCTGCCTGCTTGCCCTCGTGCGCAGGCGGTGACGATCGCAGACAAGTTGTGTGTGGCCGTCAACGACTACGCGCTGGTCTGGGGCGGCACCCGTCATGCGGTAGGTGCAAGTGTGGGCTTGGTGGTTGTCAACGGCGGCTCCACGAGCGCTGCAGACGTGCTCCGCGCAGCGGACTCGGCCTGCTACGACGCGAAGCGGCGCGGGCGAAACCGGGTCGAAGTCTTCGAGCCTTCTAGCCTCGATCTGCAGCCTGCCCTCTGAACCTGGGTGCAAAGAGGGGCAGCCGCATTGCGGCCGCTGGCGAAGGACTGGAAGTGGCCGGCAACGCTACAGTCAAACCAGTTCCTGCGCGCTTTCCCGGCGCCACCGCGGCGACGCTGATTCGCCGTCCACGATCAGCCTGAAACAGGCGTCCACGATCGCTGAAATACGCACTCGACGGCCTGGTGCTTTGCGCAGGGCTGCGCCCGCAGGTGGAACCCGCGTCCACCGTGGCGTCGGTCAACTACTTTGGCGCGGTGGCCTTGCTCGACGCGTTGTTGCCGGCACTGGCCCGGGGGCAGGACCCGTCGGCGGTGGTGGTGTCGTCGGTGGCCTCGTCGCAACTGCCTTGGGACAAGAACCCGATCGGTGCCGCCTGTGAGGCCGGCGACGAGGCGCAAGTGGCGGCTATCTGCAATGGTGCCGGCCCCAGGGGTGGCCACCTGGCCTACGCCGGATCGAAAAACGCACTCACGGTGTCAGTGTGGCGCCGCGGTGGCCTGGGGCCAGGCGGGTTTGTGCCTGAACACCGTGGCCCCGGGCGCGGTGGAAATGCCCTTGCTGCAGGCCGGCCTGGCCGACCCGCGCTATGGCCAGGCCATCAAGAATTTCCTGGCACCGATCCCGCGCCTCGCCCGGCCCGACGAGGTTGCTGCGATGATCGTGTACCTGATGGGGCCGCAGGCCGGCTTCATCCACGGTGCGCAGTTCTTCATCGACGGTGGTGTAGACGCGATGGCCCGACCCACACAGTTTTGAGCCTCCATGAACCAACTTGACTTGAACGGCCGCGTGGCCGTGATCACCGGTGGCGCCCAGGGCATCGGCCTGGCGGTGGCCCAGCGCATGCTGCAATCGGGCGCGACCGTTGCACTGTGGGACATCGACGCGCCGCGCCTGCAGGAGGCCAAGGCGGCGCTGGCCCCATTTGCGGGCCGGGTCAGCGGCCATTCGGTGGAACTCAGCGACGACGCTGCCGTGCAGGCCGCCGCCGCCGACACGATGCGGGCGCATGGTCACATCGACATCCTGGTCAACAACGCCGGCATCACCGGTGGCAACGGCCCCACCTGGGCGCTGTCGCCCGAGGTGTGGCGCCGCGTGATCGACGTCAACTTGGTGGCGCCCTTCCTGACCTGCCGCGCCATCGTGCCGCACATGCTCCAGCGGGGCTATGGCCGCATCGTCAACGTCGCATCGGTGGCGGGCAAGGAGGGCAATCCGAATGCCTCGCACTACAGCGCGAGCAAGGCCGGGCTGATCGCACTGACAAAATCGCTGGGCAAGGAACTGGCGACCCAAGGCGTGCTGGTCAACGCGGTCACGCCGGCCGCTGCCAAGACGGCCATCTTCGATTCGATGACGCCGCAGCATATCGACTTCATGTTGTCCAAGATCCCGATGGGCCGCTTTTTGCAGGTGGACGAAGCCGCCGCCATGATCGCCTGGCTGGCCACCGAAGACTGCGCCTTCAGCACTGGCGCGGTATTTGATCTTTCGGGCGGACGGGCGACCTACTGAGGCCTGGCGGCCCGCGCCGCGCTTGACCGCCCTTCGAACTTCGGCTTGCGCTTGTCGACGAAGGCCTGCATCCCCTCGGTCTGGTCGTGGGCGGTAAACAGAAGCTGGTTGGCTTTGCGCTTCAGCATCAAGGCGGTATCCAGTGATGCGTCCATGCCGGCCAGCACGACCTCCTTCATCTGCTGCGCGGCCAGGGCCGGCATGGCGGCGATCTGGCCGGCCATCTTCAGCGCCTCGGGCCGAACCTGGTCTTCGGCCACCACCAGGCTGACCAGGCCCATCAGGCGGGCTTCGTCGGTGCTGACCGGCCGGCCGGTCAGCTGACTGCTGCCTGGTGGCACGGGAGCCTGGCAGCGGTCGCCAGTGCGCCAGTTGTCCTCGGCAACCGCATCTTGACGCTGTGCAAGGTGCCTGCAAACACAAACGGCACTGCACAGTCCTCGCTCACCGGGATGCCGGTTTCCAGGCCCACGTTCATGCCCTCCGCATACGACATCACCCAGCGCGTGGCCGTCAAAGCGTCCACCCTGGCTGAACAGCACGCCCTGCGCCCCGCCCGCCCCGCCCACCCCGCCCACCCCGCCCACACCGCCCACACCGCTGCATGTTGCCGGTGCTGCAGATGATGGGCAGGGCATGGTGGCGGGCGGCTTCGATCCAGAACAGGTCCTGCAGCTCGCGCAGCTTGGCCGGCAAGGCAGACTATCGCTGGGCCCTGGCCTTTGCCGGCCGCCACATAGTGGTGCCGGGTAGGCCACATCAGTACCAGTGACCACAGGCCGAACAAAGTGGCCATGATGGCCAGCGACAGGTGCAGCTGGTTGCGGTCCTTGAGCAGGCCGTCGGTCAAGGCGCCGGCCATCGGGATGCCCGCGAAGGCCACGATGAAGATCAGCACATACAGCGCCGCCGATGCCTGGCCCCGGAAATGGCCGGGTGTGAGCGCCTGGATGGCCGCCAGCACCGGCGCCAGGCCTTGCCGGCTAAGGCCAGGGCAGTGTTCGCGACCGGCTTCAGCGGAAAGGGCCACGTCGTCCAAAGGGACGATAGGCCGATGGCGACTCGGGGCGCGTGCAGCATCACGGAGCCGGCACTGCCCGGCAACCAGCCGAATGCCACAGCCCGTCCAGAACCCTTGGCATCGTCAATTTCACCCTGTGCATGCCAATGAAAAAGGCCAGCCGAAAGGCTGGCCTTTTGCCTGGCGCACTGCGTGCGCCGAGGGCGATTTACTTCGATGCCGCCTGGCTGGCCGTCGGTGCTGGCATGGCCACCACCGAGGCTGCAATCGCCGGTGCCGGCGCAGCCGGGGCAGCCACCAAAGCCGGTGCAGGTGCAGCGCCGTGGCCGGCCGTGCCGCTGCCCATGGGCAGCAAGGGCACGATCAGCAGCGCCACGATGTTGATGATCTTGATCAGCGGGTTGACGGCCGGGCCGGCGGTGTCCTTGTACGGATCGCCCACGGTGTCGCCGGTGACGGCGGCTTTGTGGGTCTCGCTGCCCTTGCCACCGAAGTGGCCGTCCTCGATGTACTTCTTGGCGTTGTCCCAGGCGCCACCACCAGTGCACATGCTGATGGCGACAAACAGGCCAGTGACGATGGTGCCCATCAGCAATCCGCCCAGTGCCGCGGCACCCAGCGTCAGGCCAACGACCACCGGCACCACCACAGGCAGCAACGACGGCACGATCATTTCCTTGATCGCGGCGGTGGTCAACATGTCGACGGCGGCGCTGTAGTCGGGCTTGCGCTTGCCGGCCATGATCTGCCCGTCCTGGAATTGACGGCGAACCTCAACCACCACCGAACCCGCCGCGCGGCCCACGGCTTCCATGGCCATGGCACCAAACAGGTAAGGGATCAGACCACCGATGAACAGGCCGATGATCACGCGAGGATCGCTCAGGTCGAACGCGATGGACATGCCACGGCCTTCAAGCGAGTGCGTGTAGTCGGCAAACAGCACCAGCGCAGCCAAGCCTGCCGAGCCAATGGCATAGCCCTTGGTCACGGCCTTGGTGGTGTTGCCCACCGCATCCAGCGGGTCGGTCACATCGCGCACGCTCTTCGGCAACTCGGCCATTTCGGCAATGCCGCCGGCGTTGTCGGTGATGGGGCCGTAGGCGTCCAGTGCCACCACGATGCCGGCCATGCTCAACATGGACGTGGCCGCGATGGCAATGCCATACAAACCACCCAGCGCGTTGGCTGCATAGATGCCTGCGCACACCATGATGACCGGCCAGGCGGTGGACCGCATGGACACACCCAGGCCCGCGATGATGTTGGTGCCGTGGCCGGTGGTGGACGCTTGCGCAATGTGCTTGACCGGCGGGTACTGGGTGCCGGTGTAGTACTCGGTGATCCACACCAGCGCGGCCGTCAGCACCAGGCCCACGGCGCAGGCGCCGAACAGGCGCATCTGGGTGCCGGCACCCAGCGCGTCGTCTGGCATGACAGCCTTCGTCACGAAGTAGAAGGCGATCAGCGACAAGCCACCGGCCACTGCCAGGCCCTTGTACAGGGCCGGCATCACGTTCTTCATGCCCGGGCTGGCCTTGACGAAGCCGCAGCCGATGATGGACGCAATGATCGACACGCCGCCAAGCAACAGCGGGTAGATGACCGCAGCCATGGGCGCGGCGGCCACCACCAGGGCACCCAGCGCCATGGTGGCGATCAACGTGACAGCATAGGTTTCGAACAAGTCGGCGGCCATGCCAGCACAGTCGCCCACGTTGTCGCCCACGTTGTCGGCGATCACGGCCGGGTTGCGCGGATCGTCTTCGGGGATGCCGGCTTCGACCTTGCCCACCAGATCGGCGCCGACATCAGCGCCCTTGGTGAAGATGCCGCCGCCCAGACGGGCGAAGATCGAGATCAAGCTGGAGCCAAAGGCAAAACCCAGCAGCGGCTTGAGGACCGTGGCCAGGCTTTTGTCAGGGGTGAAGTTGCCGTTGCCCGTAAGGAAGAGGAAGAAAATCCCCACTCCGAGCAGACCCAGACCGACCACCAGCATGCCGGTGATGGCGCCGCCCTTGAAGGCAACATCCAGCGCCGGGCCGATGCCCTTGGTGGCGGCTTGTGCGGTGCGCACATTGGCCTTGACCGAGACGTTCATGCCGATGAAGCCGCAAGCGCCCGAGAGCACGGCGCCCAGCACGAAGCCCACTGCCGTGGTGCTGTCGAGGAAGACACCGATCGCGATGGCGAGTACCACGCCGACGATGGCAATGGTCTTGTACTGCCGGGCCAGGTAGGCCGCCGCACCCTGTTGGATGGCACCGGCAATTTCCTGCATGCGGGCATTGCCCGCGTCCTGCGAAAGAATCCAGCTACGCTGGATGAACCCGTAAAGCACCGCAGCGCAGCCGCAGGCAAGCGCAATGTAGAGCGCCATGTTCGTCGATATCAAGGTATCTCCTTCCTCAGTCAAGCCCTTAGATTGAAAGCCCCCGGCTGCCTTGGGACACCTCAAGCCGATGTGCGTGGCCTGGGCGGGGGTCGCGGGCCAAATGTAAGGGAAGGGCGTCTATGCGGCGACGGTGTTTTCCTGCGGTAGCGCAAATCAGGCTGTGACGTCAGGACACGGCAAGCGCACTTCGTAGAATGCGGGTTTCCCCCGCCAACGAGCCCACCCATGAGCCTGCACAACGTGACGCCCGGCGCCCAGGCGCCCCAAGAGTTCAACGTCATCATCGAAATTCCGATGAATGCTGACCCGATCAAGTACGAGGTCGACCATGAGACCGGTGCGCTGTTCGTCGACCGCTTCATGAGCACGGCCATGCACTACCCGTGCAACTACGGCTACATCCCCAACACCCTGTCCGACGACGGTGACCCGGTGGACGTGTTGGTGATCACGCCAGTGCCGCTGATCCCGGGTGTGGTGGTCACCTGCCGCGCCGTGGGCATGATGAAGATGGAAGACGAAGCCGGTGGCGACAACAAGCTGCTGGCCGTGCCCATCGACAAGATCCTGTCGATCTACACGCACTGGCAGAAGCCGGAAGACCTGAACCCGCTGCGCCTGAAAACCATCCAGCACTTCTTCGAGCACTACAAGGATCTGGAAGAAGGCAAATGGGTCAAGGTCATCGGCTGGGAAGGTCGCGACAGCGCCATCGCCGAGATCAACACCGGCATGGCCAACTTCAAGAAGGGCGAGGCCTGACCGTCATGCCACGGCGGGCGGTTCGCCGTCTGCCGATGGGTTGGGCTTGAACGGGTTGCGGTCGCGCAATTCGTCCACGTAGTCCGCGATGCCCGCACCTTCGTTGGCCAGGAAGTCAGCCACCGCCTGCGCGAAGCGTTCGTCGCGCAGCCAATGTGCGGATGCGGTGGGCGTGGGCAGCAGGCCGCGGGCCATCTTGTGCTCCCCCTGCGCGCCGCCTTCGAAGCGCGTGTAGCCCTTGGCCAGGCACCAGGCCAGCGGCTGGTAGTAGCAGGCTTCGAAGTGCAGGCAGGACACCGTTTCGACGCAACCCCAATAGCGGCCCCAGGCCGCCTGGCGTTCGGCGTCGATGGCCACCAGCGACACGGCGATGGGCTGTCCCGCGCGCTGCGCCACGAACATCACCCAGTGCTGCGGCATCTGCCGCGCCATGCGCTCGAAGAAGCTGCGCGTGAGATAGGGCGTGCTGTGGTGCGCCGCGTAGGTCAGGGTGTAGCAGTGGTAGAAAAAGTCCCACAGTTCGGACGTTATGGCGGTGCCTTCGTGGGTGGTGAAGGTCACGCCTTGCTCGGCCACTTTGCGTCGTTCCTGCTGGATCTTCTTGCGCTTGTCGCGCTGCAGGCGCTGCAGCAGGTCGGTGAAGTCGGCCATCGGTTGCTGTGTGTCCTGCGTCCAGTGGAACTGCACGCCGTGGCGGATCATCCAGCCCGCGCCTTCGAAGGCCGCGCGGTCTTGTTCGTCCAGAAACAGCATGTGGGCCGATGACAGCTGGCCCTGGCGTGCCAGCGCGGCTATGGCGTCCACCAGCACCTTGCGTGCGCGGGCATTGCGTGCCAGCAGCCGCGTGCCGGGAACGGGCGTGAAAGGCACCGCACCCAGCAGCTTGGGGTAGTAGGGCAGGCCGTGGCGGCGGTAGGCGTCGGCCCAGGCCCAGTCGAAGACGTATTCGCCGTAGGAATGGCTCTTCAGGTACAGCGCGGCGGCGGCCTGCAACTGGCCATGCAACTCGACCGTCAGGAACTGCGGCGCCCAGCCGGTTTCTGGCGTGGCGCTACCCGATTCGTGCAGCGCGGCCAGATATTCGTGGCGCAGGAAAGGGGTCGGGGCCAGCTGGTCGGCGAGCAAAGCGTTCCAGGCCACCGCATCCAGCGTGGCCGGCTCGGCATGGACCCGGATGACATAATCTTTTTCGATCATTTGGATCTGTGAAACACAGGGTCAGCGAACGTGAGTAGCAGGGTCAACAGGGTAGGGGCAGCAGCGTGAAGGCGGCACTTGCACAGATCAACGCCAAGGTCGGCGACCTTGGCGGCAACGCCCGGTTGCTGGCCGACGCGGCCCGCGCGGCCCACGCCCAAGGCGCCACCCTGGTGCTGGCGCCGGAACTGGCGCTGACCGGCTACCCGCCCGAAGACCTGCTGCTGCGCCCGGCTTTCATGGCCGCTTGTGCCGTGGCTTTGCAGAGGTTGGCAGCCGAATTGGCCGATTGCGTGGGCTTGCATTTGATCGTCGGCCATCCGCATCAA
>JANOAQ010000394.1:0-1681 GCA_031411195.1 Burkholderiaceae bacterium
CGCGGTCCAGCGTGGGAATGCGGCGCACCAGCTTCTTGCATTCGGCCACCGCCAGCGGGCCGCCGGCTTGGATGGCGGCGATCTCATGCTGCACGGCGGCCATCAGGCCGGCGGCGGGCACGGCCACATGGGCCAGGCCCATGGCCACGGCCTGGGTACCGCTGAAGCGCTCACCCGTCAGGAAGAGCTTCATGCCGTGGTGCGGCCCCAGCTTGGGCAGACACACCACCGAAATCACCGCCGGGATGACACCGATCTTCACCTCCGAGAAGCTGAAGGCAGCGTCTTCAAGCGTCACGACGATGTCGCTGGCGCCCACCAGGCCCAGGCCGCCGGCAAAGGCGGCGCCGTTGATGGCGGCAATCACCGGCTTGGGGGCGTCCTGCATGCGGGCCAGGATGTCTGACAGCGGCACGCCGGCGCGCCCGCTCACCATCTGGCCGGGCGGGCTTTTCAGGTCGGCGCCGGCGCAAAACGCCGGGCCGTTGCCGGTCAGGACGATGCAGCGCACGGCGGGGTCGGCGATGGCGGCGTCCAGGTGGTCGGACAGCTCGTTGACCAGCGCGGCCGACAGCGCATTGCGCTGCTCGGGCCGGTTAAGGGTGATCCAGGCGGCGCCTTGGCGCACTTCGTACAGGGTGACGTTCTGGGTGACGGTGGTGGCAGGCACGGGCGTTGGCATGGGGGAAGGCTCCTTCAGCCTGCAAGCATGCCTTGCCCAAGCGGCGCTGGCGTGCGTTTTGTGGTCGGTCAGGCTTGCTGAAAACCCTGTTGCGCGCTGTCGCGCCCAAGACTGCCGCCCGCAAGACGCCCACCCATACTGCCCGGATGACATCGGAATCCCCTGCTGGCCTCGCGTCCATCGACGCCGTCACCACCACCCTGGCTTCGGCCGGCTACATCGCCACACGCGAAATCTCCACCGCCATCTACCTGGCCCACCACTTGCGCAAGCCGGTGCTGATCGAAGGCCCGGCGGGCGTGGGCAAGACCGAGCTGGCCGTATCGGCCGCCAAGGCCCTGGGCTTTGCCCTGCTGCGTCTGCAGTGTTACGAAGGCCTGGACGACAGCCGCGCCCTGTACGAATGGAAGTACGGCAAGCAGCTGCTCTACACCCAGATTTTGAAAGAGAAGATCGGCCACGTGGTGAGCCAGGCCGACAACCTGGAGCAGTCGTTTGCCAAGCTGGCCGGCTTTCAAGACTTGTTCTTCTCGCGTGATTTTTTGCAGCCGCGGCCGCTGCTGCAGGCGATGGAGCAAAGCGCCGGCAGCGTGCTGCTGATCGACGAGATCGACAAGAGCGAAGAGGCCTTCGAGGCCCTGCTGCTGGAAGTGCTGGCCGACTACCAGGTGACGATCCCCGAGATCGGCACCATCCGCGCCCAGGTGCCGCCGCTGGTGGTGCTGACAACACCCGTGAGCTGGGCGACGCGCTCAAGCGCCGCTGCCTGCACCTGCACATCGACTTTCCCGACGCCGCGCTCGAGCAGCGGGTGCTGCGCGCCCGGGTTCCCGAGATCGCCGAACAGCTGCTGGCACAGCTGGTGGCCTTCGTCCAGTTGCTGCGGGCGCAGAACATCCGCAAGCCGCCGTCGATCGCCGAATCGGTCGACTGGGCGCGCACGCTGCTGCTGCTGCATGCCGGCGTCCTCGACGAAGCGATGGTCCGCGACACCCTGAA
>JANOAQ010000395.1:0-2630 GCA_031411195.1 Burkholderiaceae bacterium
AGTTGCTGCAGCGACCAGACTTGTTCGCTGTTCCAGTAGCGGTCGAAGCTGGCCGACAGATCACCCACCACGGCACCGACCGACAGCACATCCTGGTCGACAAAATTGGCCTTGGCCGAACGGTAGAAATACTCGTCGGCGATGTTGCGCCCGCCGTAGATCGCCACCTGGTTGTCGGCCAGGAACAGCTTGTTGTGCATGCGGTGGTTGACGCGCGCCAGCTCGCGCACCGACAGCAGCATGCGGTGCAGCGGCGCCCCGCTGCGCACCAGCAAGGGGTTGAAGATGCGCACCTGCACCCCCGGGTAGGCAGCCAGCGTACTGAGCATCGGGTAGACATCGGCGGCGTAGAAGTCATCTACCAGCAGGCGCACCCGCACGCCGCGCGCCGCCGCGTCGCGCAGGGCGCGCAAGAATTTGGCGCCGGCCGGGTCGGCATGCAGCTCGTAGTACTGGGCATCGATCGCGCGTTCGGCGCGCTCGGCCAGGGCCAGGCGACCGTCAAAGGACTGCTCGCCGCTGGGCAGCAAGCGAAAGCCTGAAACATCGCCCGCCGCATCGGGTGGCAGGCTGGCCCGGGCAATGTGCGCCAGTGCGGTCTGCTGGGCATCGGTGGTGGCATGGCTGGCCACCGTCGCCTGGCGCGGGGGCAGGGCGCCGCAGCCGGCCAAGGCCCAGGCCAGCAGCAGGACCAAGCACCGTGCCCATGCCGCGGTCGCCAGCCTTGCTTGCATCCACCGCGCCCTGAGCAACATAATCGGCAACATATTCATCAACATCGTTTCAAGCGTCAATCATGGATGGAAATTCCGCCACCCGCAAGGCCACCAATGTGACCGTGCCCGCGGCGCTGCTGGCACAGGCCAGGGCCTTGAAGATCAACGTCTCGCAAGCCGCCGAAGAAGGCCTGGCGCGTGCCGTCGCCCAACGCCAGGCCGAACAATGGCTGGCCGTCAACGGCGCCGCACTCGACAGTTCCAATGCCTACGTGGCGCATCACGGCCTGCCGTTGGCGCGCCACCGACAATTCTGATGGCGCGCTTTGACGTCTACCCCAGGCCCGACGCCCCTGGCTACCTGCTGGACGTGCAGTCCGACCTGCTGGGCCGCCTGAACACGCGGGTGGTGGTGCCTTTGCTGCCTGCGGACCTCTCGCCCACCCCAGCGCAGCGCCTGAACCCAGCGTTCTCCGTGGAAGGCCAGACGGTGTGGATGTTGACGCAGTTCATGGCGGCCATTCCCCTGTCGGAGCTCACCGTCCCGGTGGCCCGGTTGGTCGACCATGCCGACACCATCCTGGCCGCCATCGACTTTTTGCACCAGGGTTGGTAGCGCCCGCCAAACCTTGGCGTGGTGGGCCACCTACCGGTGAATCTGACAAGCCGGCCCCAAGTTGCGTCTTCCATCGCAGGCCTGCCGCAACACGGCCACGGGCCTCCGGGCCCGTACCATCGGGGCCATCGATCCAAGGGAGTCCCCGTGTTCGTGCCGAACCTCCGTGCCGCTGACGGGCGCGCCGCCCTGGCAGTTCCGCTGATCGCCCTGCTGGCCCTGCTGGTGGCCCTGGTGGCCAACCCCGCCGAAGCTGCCCGCCGCGCCCTGGTCGTGGGAAACGACAACTACACCAGCGTGGCCAAGCTGCGCAACGCGCGCGCCGATGCCGAGGCCATGGCCGACGCCTTCCGCAAGGCCGGCTACGAGGTCGATCTGGTGACCGACCGCAACCTCAAGCAGCTGCAGGCCGATGTGCGCACATTCCGCCAGAAGGTAGTGGCCGGAGACGAGGTGGTGGTGTTCTTCAGCGGCCACGGCGTGCAGCTGGGCAGCACCAACTACCTGCTGCCCACCGACGTGGGCGCGCAGAACGAAGACCAGGTCAAGGACGACGCGCTGTCGCTGAGCGGCATCCTCGAAGGCCTGCGCGAGCGCAAACCGCGCTTCACCCTGGCCATCGTCGACGCCTGCCGCGACAACCCCTTTGCCAGCACCGGCCGCGCCATCGGCGGCCGAGGGCTGACGGGCGTGGCCGGCGCCAGCGGGCAGATGGTGATCTACGCCGCGGGCGAGGGCCAAAAGGCGCTGGACCGGCTGGGCAACGGCGACACCGTGCGCAACGGCCTGTTCACCCGCGTCTTCCTGAAAGAAATCGCCAAGCCCGGCGTGCCCATCCGCGACGTGCTCTACCGCGTGCGTGACGAAGTGGCCACGCTGGCTGAAGGCGTGAAGCACGAACAGGTGCCGGCGGTGTACGACCAGGTGCGGGGAACCTTCTACTTCCTGCCTCCCACTGCAGCAGCCGCTGCCCCGGCCGCGCCGGTGCAAATCGTGGCGGTCGCCCCCCTGGTGGTGCCCCCCGCGCCCGCTGCGCCCGCACCGGTCACACAAGACCCCACCGGCCTGAACTTCATCTGGCCCACCAATGGCCCGGTGATTGCACCGTTCAAGGAAGGGGGCACCAAGGGCTTGGCCTTGGGCGGTGTGGCGGGCACCCCAGTGCACGCTGCGGCCGATGGCAAGGTGGTTTATGCAGGTAGTGGCTTGAACGGCTATGGCAATCTGGTGATCATCAAGCACAGCACTGATTTCATGTCGGTCTATGCACACAACCGCACCTTGCTGGTGAAAGAAAC
>JANOAQ010000396.1:0-2779 GCA_031411195.1 Burkholderiaceae bacterium
GTGTCCCGGCCCACCGCTTGAAGATCCCCCCACAAGTCCCCCTCACTCTTGACGGGGGCGCCGTGGGGGGAGCGCGGTGGGACGACTGGCGCACGGGCTGCCACCTCCTGCGGTCGGCGCAGCGTCGCGGCCGATGTGCCAGCTCGCCTGGCGCAGCGGTTGCAGCGCAGACGACCGAACATCCACGAGCAGCGGCGGCTCTGCGGCCGACGTGCCACCAAGCGCAGCGACTGGCGCGGCGGTCGAGCCGCTGCGAGCACTTCACTGCACCCAGTATTCAGCGGCCCGGCTACGGGCATGGCGGGTGTCCGGGGTGGCGATCTGGCCGGCGCGGCACCGAGCGGAGCGCAGCGCAGCGACCTGCAAGCCGGTCAGTTCGCCAAGCGGGCCTCGTTCACGCGCAGCGTGAAGGAATCTGGGACCGCGATCCCCGGGCACGGGAAAGGGCCGCCGCGTGTCTCGGCCGGCTCCGCCGGCCTGGCCGCGTTGCGTCAGGGATGGAAGCCCGTCAGGGGCGAGACGCCGGTACCCCGGTGGCTCGACGCGCAGCGCGACAGCCCGGCCCCGCGCAGCGGGGAGGCGCCCAGCAGGAGTTCATCTCGCGTCCCGGCCGTAGGCACCAAGGTCGTAGACACCCGGGTCATTCCTCGAACGCCAACTACCATCATGGCCTGCAGATTCAACCTGGCCACTGAATGTCCCGTTGTCGACCTTCCCGTTCGGACCCGGAGTTCCGCGACCTCGAGCCCAGGGAACGCGTGCACTACCGAGACCGCTTTCGTGAAGCGCGCTATGCGGCCCTGGCCGATGCAGAAGGCTTCGAGGCGATCTGCTTTGCTCTCGAAGCGCTCGGCCTACGACTGCTCGGAGAGCAAGCAACCCTGGAGCGCTATAGACCTCGCATTGCAGCCTGTGCGCAGCAGTCACCGGTGCTGACGCAGCTGGCAGCGGACTTCCCTTCCAGGTTCAAGTCCTTCGAGGCGCTCTACCGAACGGTTCAGACCGCCCGTAACGACGCAATGCACATCGGCGCCTACGCGCGTCACGCAACCGAGGCAGCCATCGAGCTGTGCATCGGATTGGAGGAAGCACTGATGGCCGATGTCGAACGAACCGTGGGCAACGTGATGGTCACCTCGCCCATGACCGTGGAGCCATGGCAGCCGGTCGCTCATGCTCGACAACTGATGCTGATGCACTCGTTTTCCTTCCTGCCGGTCCGCCTCGACGCGTCATGGTGGCTGGTCTCCGAACTTGGACTGGCCAAGTTCCTGGGTGTGAACGGTGAGACCAAGCGGGCGAACCTGGGCATGACCATTCAGGCGGCGAAGACCGCCGGCATGGTGCTCGTGGAGCTCAACGACGAAGATGACTTGCTCCGGGCAGCCACGCCCATCGCCGACGTTCTGCAGAGGTCCAAGGTGCAAGACGGGCCGATGCTCTGGTTGGTCGTCGATGACAAGCACCCGGACCACCTTGCGGGCGTCCTGTCGCCCTTCGAACTGATGTAGTGCTGCTCGGGGCCAAGACCAGAGTAAATCCCAGCTGAGCCCCTCACCAAAACCCGTCGCAGTGGGCCTTGAGTGGGACCACGCCAGCACGCCTTGGCTTCCTATGGCGTGGTGGGCCCAGCGCCTTGCTGCAGTTCGAATTCCGGATAAGTCACCTCACTTCCAGCGCCAACCGCCACGACGCCCGACGCGACCAGTTTGCCGAACGCAGTCTCGATCGAGGCGTCCCCGGTCTCCGCCGCCAAAAGTGACTTCAACAAGCGCCGCAATGACGCCGGCTTCGTCGGTCGATTGGTGCCCAGCTTGCGAAGGTTCTCGGTGACCTTCTTGATCTCATCCGCTGACACCGTCGATGGACGTGCTGGCTGCGGCGCCAACGGCGCCGGAGCGGGTCTGCTCGCTGCAGTGGGGATCGGTGCTACTGCGACCTTGGCAGGGGGCGAGGTGGCAGGCTTCGCAACCACCGCCTTCGCCGGCGCGGCCTTCTTCGTCGGAGCCGCCTTCGCCGTCGGTACCTTCTTCACCGCTGGTGCGGGCGAAACCTTCTTGGCAGCCACCTTCGTGGCCGGGACCTGCTTGGCCGGGGGCGTCTTGGTGGGCGCAGCCTTCGAGGCTGGCGCTTTCTTGGCCACCACCTTCTTTGCGGCGGCCTTCTTGGCCACAGGCTTGGTCGGCCCGTGCGACTGGCGCCGCACCACGAACCCCATGCCGCGCGCGTGCTCCAGCATCGGCTCATAGCCCTTGTCGTTGGCCACCACGACCATCGTCGACGCCGGGTTCCGCGAGGCGATGTAGCCCACGTAGAAGGACAAGTGGAAGTCCAGCGCGTTCTTTCCGGTCTTGCTGATCGGCACGGCCGTCACGCCGGTACCGAAAGACGCGAAACGCTGCTCGACCTGGCGCTGCTGTGGCCCGTGGAACACCCACACCTGGCCAGCATCCGGCACCATCTTCCGCAGCTCTTCCTCGCTGGGCTGAACGTTCTCATAGTCGAGCAGGACATGGGTGCCGGGCAACGACGCACGGGTCGGCGAGACCCGGGCAATCTGGCGCTTGGCCGGGTACCTCAAGGCATTGCGCGCCAGCTTGTCCCTGACCGCCTGTTCGACATTGATCTCGCTGTGGTCTGCCATCTGCAGCAGATAGAGCAACACGTCCGCGACCTCATCGGCGATGGACTGCTTCGTCGCTGGGTCCTGGTGGGCAAGGCGTGACTGCTCGGGCGTCATCCACTGGAAGACCTCTGCCAGCTCGGCCGCCTCGACCAT
>JANOAQ010000397.1:0-13204 GCA_031411195.1 Burkholderiaceae bacterium
GTCGATCCACCGCCGTGTTTGCATTGCTTCGGCGCTGCTGCGGGGTGGCTCGTTTTGGCGCCCCGGCTGTTTTCTCCCTGCCTCGCTTGACGACAGCAGTGCAAACAGTGTGCACGCCGCTTGCCAATGCGCAAATCCCCCAGAGGTGGGAAATCCGGGGGGGGAATTAGTCGAAGGCCGGCAGCACTTCGCTGCGCAGCGCGCCGCGGTACTGCTCGAAATCGGGCAACACCGAACGCACCACTTCCCAGAACGCGGTGCTGTGGTTCATCTCGCGCAGATGGGCCAACTCGTGGGTGACCACGTAGTCGATCACCGGCATCGCAAAGTGCACCAGGCGCCAGTGCAGGCGCACCGAGCCGTCGGCGCTGGCACTGCCCCAGCGGGTGGCGGCCGAGCTGAGCGACAGCCGCTTGATGCGCACGCCCAGGCGCTGGGCAAAGTGCTGGCAGCGCTCTTCGAAGATGCGCCTGGCCTGGCGCTGCAGCCAGCTTTGCACCGCCTCGCGGATCTGTTCTTGCGTGGCGGTCTGGGGCAGGCCCACGTGCAGAGTGAGCTTGGGCACGCCCGGCAGGGCGTGGGCATCGCTGTTGAGCTGGGCGCCGGTGACGCGCGGGTCGAGCAGCAAGATCACCGTCTCGCCCAGAAAGGGCAGGGTGGTGCCGTCGCGCCAATCCACCTTGGCGGCCTGCATGCGCTGGGCGCGCTCTTGCTGCTCGTGCAGCTTGCGCAGGATCCAGGCCGACTTGGCTTGCAGGGCCTGCTCGACCTCGGACACCGCCACCCAGCGCGGGGCGCTGACGCTCAACCCCTCGACGCCCACCACGAAGCCGATGCTGCGTCGCCGTGCCCGGCGAAACTCATAGCCCACTTGGTGGCCGGCCAAGGCGATGCTGCGCTGGGCGCGGGGATGATGAAAACGCGGCACGGACGGTGCGATGGGCGGGGCAGCGGTGGGCGATGGCAGCGGCGGCAGTGCGGGCTGCACGCGCGAATCCTGGGCTGGCAACCTGGCGGCCTGGGGATCGCCGGCCGCCGACGGCTCGCCGAACAGCGATAGCTGCTGGTCGAGGTCAGTCCGGCCGGTGTGGGGCATGCGCGCCTATTCTACGAAGGCTGGCGCCGGGGCCATCCGCGCCGGGGCCATCAGGGGGCCGGCGCGTTGGCACCGGCGTAGGCCTCGGGGTCGAGGCGGCGCATCTCGGCCTCGATCCAGGTTTCAACTTCGCGCATCAGCTCATCCGGGCGGCGGCCCTGCACGGGGATGGGTCGGCCGATCGACACCTCGATCAGCCCGGGGCGCAGCAGCCAGCTCTTGCGTGGCCAGCATTTGGCCGAGGTCACGGCAATCGGCACGATGGGCGTGCCGGTGGTGATGGCCAGGCGCGAGGCGCCGGATTTGTACTCACCCTTGCGGCCTCGGTCGCCACGTGTGCCTTCGGGAAACATGATCACCCAGTTGCCCTGGTCCATCAGGCGCTGGCCCTGGGCCAGCACCTTGGCCCAGGCCTCCGAGCGGCGGGCGCGGTCGATGTGGATCATGTCCATGCGGCCGATGGCCCAACCGAAGAAGGGGATCCACAGCAACTCGCGCTTGAACACGTAGGCCAGGGGGTGCGGCATGATGGCCGGGAAGGCAAAGGTTTCCCAGGTGCTCTGGTGCTTGGGCGCCAGCAGCACGGCAGCGCTGGCATCGGCGGCGGTGGGCAGGTGCTCCAGGCCATAGACCTTGTAGTTGACGCCGCAGATCGCCTTGGCGCCCCAGATGCTGGCCTTGAGCCAGCCGGCGCACACCCAGTACATCGGCGCGCCGCGCACGAAGGCCGAGAACACCACGGCGACCAGGGCCCAGGGAATCAGCGTGACCAGCAGCCACAGGATGTACAGACCGGATCGCAGGTAGATCATCAGGGGGCTCGGGTTCAGGCAGGCGCGGCACTGCCGCGGGTAAGCAGGTGCTCGGCCAGGGCGGCCAGATCGGCATGGACACGCGCTCCCGGCACCTGGCTGACCAGCTGGCGGATCTGTTGCGCGTCCAGCCCGGCTGCGCGGCCAGTGCACACCAGATGGGGCTCGCAGCCGGCAGCCTGGGCCGCCTGCAGGTCACGCAAGGTGTCGGCCACCATGGGCACTTGCTTCAGGTCGATGCCGTAGCGCTTGCCGATGTCGTTCATCAGGCCGGGCAGGGGCTTGCGGCAATCGCACTTGTCTTCGGGCGTGTGGGGGCAGAAAAATACGGCGTCGATGCGCCCGCCCACCGCCATCAGCGCCTTGTACAGGTGCGCATGCACCGCATTGACCGACGCCATGTCGATCATGCCTCGGCCGATGCCCGACTGGTTGGTGGCCACCACCGCATGCCAGCCGGCGTGGTTGAGCCGAGCCACCGCCTCCAGCGCGCCGGGGATGGCAAACCATTCCTCGGGCGCCTTGACGTGGTCGTCGCGGAAGTCGTTGAGGATGCCGTCGCGGCCGAGGATGATGAGCTTGACCACAGGTTGCATGTCAGCCTTCCACGCAGCGCGACCCAGCAAACGCCGCAGAACCGGCTTCGCCGGGCTGCTGGCCTTGCCCTCTTGAGGGGGCGCGCGAAGCGCGTAGGGGATGGGTCATGACGCTAGCCGGGCAAGATCGGCCACCCGGTTCATCGAAGCATGCAGCATGCCCAGCAGGGCCAGGCGGTTGGCACGCAGGGCGGCATCGTCGGCATTGACCATCACGCCATCGAAGAAGGCGTCCACCGGCGCCTTGAGCGCAGCCAGTGCCTGCAGCGACGCGGTGTAGTCGCCCGTGGCAAACGCGGCATCGGCCACTGGCGCCACCTGGCCCAGGGCGGCGTGCAGCGCGGCTTCGGCGGGCTCGACCAGCAAGGCAGCATCCACCACGCTGGCGGCTGCGGCATCGCTCTTCTTCAGGATGTTGCCCACGCGCTTGTTGGCGGCGGCCAGCGGCGCGGCTTCGGGCAGGGCGGCAAAGTTGCGCACAGCGGCCAGGCGCTTGGGGATGTCGCCCCACTGCGCCGGGCGCAAGGCGACCACGGCGTCCACTTCTTGCGCGCTGTAGCCCTGCTCGCGCAACTGGCCCACCAGGCGATCGTAGGCGAAGCCGAGCAGGTCATCGCGCGCCGTGGCATGGGTGAGCACACCCTCGGCAAAGGCGGCGATGCCGGCATCGACCAACGCCGGCACGGCCAGCGGCAGGTTCTTCTCAACCAGTATGCGGATGACGCCCAGGGCGTGGCGGCGCAGGGCAAACGGGTCTTTGTCGCCGGTGGGCAACTGGCCGATACCGAACAGGCCGACCAGGGTTTCGAGCTTGTCGGCCAGGGCCAGCACGGTGCCGGTGTGGTTGCGCGGCAGGACGTCGCCGGCAAAGCGCGGCTTGTAGTGGTCTTCGATGGCGATGGCCACGCCGTCGCGCAGGCGTTCATGCCGGGCGTAGTAGCCGCCCATGATGCCCTGCAGCTCGGGAAATTCGCCCACCATGTCGGTCAGCAGGTCGGTCTTGGCCAGGCGCGCGGCCTGCTGCACCTTGCTGTCGAGCACTGCGAATTCGTCTTGAGCCTCGACCGTGTAGGGCACGGTGGCCATGCGCAGCTGGTTGACGATCGCGTGGGCGATGGCGCGCACGCGCTCGGCGCGCTCGCCCTGGCTGCCCAGCTTGCCGTGGTAGACCACCTTGGCCAGGCCGGCCACACGCGATTCGAGCGTCTTCTTGCGGTCCTGGTCGAAGAAGAACTTGGCATCGGCCAGGCGCGGGCGCACTACCCGCTCATTGCCGCCGACAACAGCACTGGCGTCGGCCGGGCGAATGTTGCTGACGACCAGAAACTGGTGGGTCAGCTTGCCGGCGGCATCGAGCAGCGGAAAGTATTTCTGGTTGGCCTTCATCGTGAGGATGAGGCACTCTTGCGGCACAGCCAGAAACTCGGGCTCGAAGCGGCACAGCAGCACATTGGGCCGCTCGACCAGCGCCGTCACTTCGTCGAGCAGGGCGTCGTCGTCTATCGGGTGCAGGCCGGCACCGGCGCTGGCGGCCACGGTGGCCAGTTGGCGGGCAATCTCGGCGCGCCGCTCGGCAAAGCTGGCGATCACCGCGCCTTCTTCGGCAAGTTGCGCGGCGTAGCTGTCGGCATGGCGCAGTTGCACCGGGTTGACGGCAGCTTCAAAGCGGTGGCCCTGCGTCTGGTTGCCAGCCTCCAGGCCCAGCGCCGTCACCGGCACCACTTCGCTGCCATGCAGCGCCACCAGGCCATGCGCCGGGCGAACGAAGTGCACGGTGGTCCAACCCGGGCGCACGCCTGCACTGCCGCCAGCACTTTCGAGCTGGTAGCTCATCAGCTTGGGGATGGGCAGCTTGGCCAGGGCCTCGGCCAGGGCCTTTTGCAGGCCATCGGCCAGGGTGGCGCCGGGCGCCACGCTGTCGAGGAACAGGGCCTCGGCCTTGCCGTCCATCGCACGCTTGAGGCCGGGCACGGCCGACGCATCGACGCCCGCGGCGACCAGCTTCTTCAGCAGTGCGGGCGTGGGCTGGCCAGCGGCATCCAGCGCCACGGACACAGGCATCAGCTTCTGCTGCACCTGACGGTCGGCGGCCTTGGCGGCCACGGCGGTGATTTGGGCGGCCAGGCGGCGCGGCGATGCAAATGGCGACACCACGGCGCCATCGCCCAGCAGGCCCTGGGTCTTGAGCGCGGCGGCCAGGCCACTGGCAAAGGCCTCTCCCAGCTTCTTCAGCGCCTTGGGCGGCAGCTCTTCGACGAACAGTTCAACCAGCAGGTTCTTCACGGGGGTGCTCATGGTTCAGGCCGCCTTCTTGGCTGCGGCCGCCTTGGCGACGGATTCGATCTGCGCCGTCACCTCGTCCGCCCAGTCGCGCGGCGCCATCGGGAAGCCCAGCCGCGCACGGCTGTCCAGGTAGCTTTGCGCCACGGCACGGGCCAGGTTTCGGATGCGGCCGATGTAGGCAGCGCGTTCGGTCACGCTGATGGCCCCGCGCGCGTCGAGCAGGTTGAAGCTGTGGCCGGCCTTGAGCACCTGCTCGTAGGCCGGCAGCGGCAGGGCATTGGCCATCAGGTGCTGGCTCTGCTTCTCGTGCGCGGCAAAGGCCTGCAGCAGGAAATCGACATCGCTGTGCTCGAAGTTGTAGGTGCTCTGCTCCACCTCGTTCTGGTGGAAGACGTCGCCATAGGTCAGCCGGTCCCCTGAGCCCGCTTGGGAGCGGCCCGGCGCTGGCGCCCCATCCGTGTAGACAAGGTCGTAGACGTTGTCCACGCCCTGCAGGTACATCGCCAGCCGCTCCAGGCCATAGGTGATCTCGCCGGTGATGGGCTTGCAGTCGATGCCGCCCACCTGCTGGAAGTAGGTGAACTGGGTCACCTCCATGCCATTGAGCCAGACCTCCCAGCCCAGGCCCCAGCAGCCCAGGGTTGGATTTTCCCAATCGTCTTCGACGAAGCGGATGTCGTTCTGCTTGAGGTCGAAGCCCACCGCCTCCAGGCTGCCCAGGTAGAGCTCGAGGATGTTGGCCGGTGCCGGCTTGAGCACCACCTGGTACTGGTAGTAGTGCTGCAGGCGGTTGGGGTTGTTGCCGTAGCGGCCGTCCTTGGGCCGGCGGCTGGGCTGCACGTAGGCGGCCTTCCAGGGCTCGGGGCCCAGCGCGCGCAAGAAGGTCGCGGTGTGGCTGGTGCCGGCGCCCACTTCCATGTCGTAGGGCTGCAGCAGCGCGCAGCCTTGCTGGCCCCAGTATTTTTGCAGTTCGAGGATCAGTTGCTGGAAGGTGAGCATGGCGGCAGGCCCGGCCGGTGGGCAGAGGCCGCAGGCAGCGCCGGCGGCGCACCCACGCCAGGCCGGCGTTGGCAAAGGAGCACTTGAGTTTACCGGCCCGCCCGGGCGCGGGGCCGGGGCAGCAGCAGGCCGGCTGCGGCCAGTGCCAGCAACGGCCACAGGCCCCAGGCTGCGGCCCAGCGTGCAAAGGGCGTCAGGCCCGTGCGGCCCTGCACGCTGGCCTGCAGCACCCCCTGGGTAAACGGCTTCAGGGCGCCCGTCACCACGCCCCGGTGGTCGATCACCGCCGTCATGCCGGTATTGGTGGCGCGCAGCATGGGGCGCTGCAGTTCAAGGCTGCGCATGCGCGAGATGTTCAGGTGCTGGGGCAGGGCGATGGTGTTGCCGAACCAGCCGATGTTGCTGACGTTGGCCAGAATCGTGGGCGAGGTGGCCGGGACGGCAAATCGCCGGGCCAGTTCTTCACCGAACAGGTCTTCGTAGCAGACATTGGGCGCCACGCGCTCGCCGCGCACGGCAAACGAAGGCGGGTTTGCTGGCCCGCGGTTGAAGTCGCCCAACGGGATCTGCATCAACTCGGTGAACCAGCGAAAGCCGGTGGGAATGAACTCGCCAAACGGCACCAGATGGGTCTTGTCGTAGCGGTAGTCCGCCGCCCGCTGGCTGGTGGCCTGCCCCGGCACCGGCCCGCCAGTACCGAGACCCGGACCCAGACCCACGACCGAGTTGGTGTAGCCCAGAGTCGAGTTGCCCAGGGGCACGCCGACCAGCGCGGCGGCGCCGTCGGCGCGGTTGAACTGGCGCTGCAAGTCCGACCAGTAGCCCGGGGCGATTTCCTGCAGTTGATCTGGCAGCAGGGGCACGGCGGTTTCGGGTGTGATCACCAGGTCGGCCTGGGCGCTGGCCAGGGCATTGGCCACCCAGGCCAGCGCGTCTGGCAGGCGCTCGATGGCGAACTTCTCGTCCTGGGCCACATTGGTCTGCAGCAGCGCCACCCGCAGGCTGCGGCTGGGTTGGGTGAAGTCAGGCGCACCCCGCACCGCACCCCACAGCGCGGGCAGCAGCAACACGGCCAGGGCCGCACCCCCAGCAGGCAAGCAGGGCGGGCGCGGGCCATCGGCGCGCTGGCGCCTCGCCGTGCCGGCCCGCAGGGTGTAGCCGGCCAAAGCGGCTGCCCAGGCCATCAGCGCGCCCAGGCCGTAGACGCCGACCCACGGTGCCAGCACCGCCAGCGGGCCGTCCACCTGGCTGTAGCCGCTGGCAGCCCAGGGGAAGCCGGTGAAGATCACCCCCCGCGCCAACTCGGCAGCCAGCCAGGCGGCGGCAAAGCGGGTGGCGTCGCGCCAGGGCCGGCGGCGCTGGCGGTGTGCCACCCAGGCCATGGCCAGGCCCAGGTAGATCGACAAAAAGGCTGCCAGCAGCCCCACCGCTGCCACCGCCAGCGGCCAGGGCAGGCCGCCATAGCGGTGCAGGCTGATGAAGAGCCACCAGGTGCCGGCGCACAACCAACCGGTGCCGAAGGCCCAGCCCAGTGCCGCAGCGCCGCGGGCGGTGGCGCCCCCCACAGCCCAGGCCAGCAGCGCGATGGCGATCAGCGGCAGGGGCCACAGCGCGGATTCGAACGAGGCCACGCTCTGCACCGCACCACCCAACGCGGCCAGCGGCAGCCACACCAGCGGATGCCGGCGCCAGGGCCGGCGCGGCCGGGTGCCGGCCGGCGGGGTCAAGCCGACGCGCCTGCCACCGCGCTTTGGCGCGCCACCCGGAACCAACGCACCGCCCCGCCCCGGGTGATCATCACCTCGAAGCGCAAGCCGCCGGCCAGGGTGGCTTCACCACGCCGTGGCACGCGGCCCAGCTCGTGGGCGATCAGCCCGCCGATGGTGTCGAAGGCTTCCAATGGCAGCTCGGTGCCGAAAGCGTCGTTGACAGCGCTGATGTCGGTATCACCCGCCACGCGGTGGCTGCCATCGGCCAGGGTGTAGATGCCGTTTTCGGCGGCGGTGGCGTCTTCGTCGAATTCGTCTTCGATCTCGCCGACGATCTCTTCGAGCACATCTTCGATGGTGATCAGCCCGGCCGTGCGGCCGAACTCGTCAATCACCATGGCCAGGTGGTTGCGGTTGGCGCGGAAATCACGCAACAGCTCGTTCAGGTTCTTGCTCTCGGGCACGAAGACAGCCGGGCGCAGCAGCGTGCGCAGGTTCAGGTCGGGTGAGCGCTGCAACTTGAGCAGGTCTTTGGCCATCAGGATGCCGATGACGTTGTCGTGCGCGCCGTCGTAAACCGGAAACCGCGAGTGGCCGGTCTCGATCACCAGCGCCAGCAACTCGTCATAGGGCGCGGCAATGTCGAGCTGGTCCATGCGCGGCGCGGCCACCATCACGTCGCCAGCGCTCATGTCGGCCATGCGCAACACGCCTTCGAGCATGACCCGGCTTTCGGGCGCGATCAGCTCACGCTTCTCGGCATCGGCCAGGGTCTCGATCAGCTCATCGGTGGAGTCAGGCCCGGGCGAGAGAAACTCGACCACGCGCTCGAACAGGCCACGCCTGTCTGCTGGGGAGGCCGCCACGCGGTGCGGTGGCCGACTCGAAGGGGGTTCTGACACAAGGGGTGTCGGTGGTGGCGGTGGTCGAGAATAACCGATGTGCCTCTTGGCCCGGCGATGGTGCCGACAGCGCGGGCGCCGGTGCGCCTTGACACCGCCGCCCCCTTGCAACACAGTTCGCCGCCCCCAGTTACCTGGGTTGCGCTGGCGCACATCGCCGCCCCTTTCGACCGCGTTCCGGAGCTTCCATGTCCCAAGGCCTGATCCCTGCCACCATCCTCACCGGCTTCCTCGGCTCGGGCAAGACGACGCTGCTCAAGCGGGTGCTGACCGAAACCCATGGCCAGAAAATCGCCGTGATCGAGAACGAGTTCGGTGAAGAAAACATCGACAGCGAGATCCTGGTGAGCGATACCAACGAGCAGATCATCCAGATGAGCAATGGTTGCGTCTGCTGCACCATCCGCGAAGACCTGCGCACCACGCTGAGCGACCTGGCCGCCAAGCGCCGCAAGGGTGAGCTGCACTTCGACCGCGTGGTGATCGAGACCACCGGCCTGGCCGACCCGGGCCCGGTGGCGCAGACGTTTTTCATGGACGACGAGATCGCCGAGAGCTACCTGCTCGACTCCATCCTCACGCTGGTCGATGCCAAGCATGCCGAGAGCCAGCTCGATACCCGCCAGGAAGCGCGCCGCCAGGTGGGCTTTGCCGACCAGATCTTCATCAGCAAGACCGACCTGGTTCCGAGCGCCGACGTGGATGCGCTGAGCCATCGCCTCAAGCACATGAACCCGCGTGCGCCCCATCACCGGGTGCACTTTGGCGAGGTGCCGATCGCCAACGTGTTTGATCTGAAGGGCTTCAACCTCAACGCCAAGCTTGAGATCGACCCAGAATTCCTGACCGAAGACAGCCATGGTCATGAGCACGGTCACGACCACGGACATGAAGGTCACGACCATGCCCCGGGTGAGGTCTGCAACCACCTGCATCACCATGCCCATGACGACGACGTGAAATCGTTTGCCTTCAAGAGCGACCGCGCTTTCCAGGCGGCCAAGCTCGAAGACTTCCTCGGCTCCATCGTGCAGGTGTACGGCCCCAAGATGCTGCGCTACAAGGGCGTGCTCTACATGAAGGGCAGCGACCGCAAGGTGGTTTTCCAGGGCGTGCACCAGCTGATGGGCAGCGATCTGGGCCCGAAATGGATGCCCGGTGAGAAGAAGCAGAGCAAGATGGTGTTCATAGGCATCGACCTGCCGCGTGACATCCTTCTGCAGGGCTTGGAAGGTTGCCTCGTGTAAGGTCCGAACAGCGCCCTCGGGCGTGGCTACAATCCGCGCGCCTCAAGCGACGCGGCAGATTCACAGGCCGTGGCGAATATCAGGTACATCGCCACTGCGAGGAGTCCCGAAGTGAGCAAGACCACGGCCAAAGTGCCGGCTTCATCCCCAGCCACCCCGAAGGCTGCTGCCACCCCCAAGGCGGCTGCCACGACCAAGGCAGTTTCAGCCAAGGCGCCTGCCATCAAAGCCGCTGTTGCCGAACCACCCAAGGCTGCACCCAAGCCTGAGCTCAAGCCGGCGCCCAAGACGCCGGCCAAGCCTTCGACCAAGGTGGCTTCGGCCGCCAAGGCCGCCCCTGTTGTACCCACGCCTGCCCCCGCCCCGGCCACCAGCCGGTTTGCCGAACGATTTGCTCCCCCGAAGCCGCCCGCACGCGGATACCCCGAACCGATGGATATCGTGAAAACCGCCCACAAGGCGGACCCGAAGCTTGTGAACGCCTGGAAGACCAAGGCCGGCAAGGACTTGACCGAGGCTGAACTGCAGGCCATGCCCGAGGCCGAATACATGAATGACAAGCAACTGGAGTTTTTCCGCACCCGGTTGCAGGCCCTGAAGGACGACCTGCTCTCCAATGCGGGTGAAACCACCGAACACCTGCGCGAGGACACGTCCATCGTGCCCGACCCGGCCGACCGCGCCACCATCGAGGAAGAACATGCCCTCGAACTGCGCACCCGTGACCGCGAGCGCAAGCTGCTCAAGAAGATCACGCAGTCGATCACCCGCATCGACTCGGTTGACTATGGTTTCTGCGATGAAACCGGTGAGCCCATCGGACTGGGCCGACTGCTGGCTCGCCCCACGGCCACCCTGTCGCTCGAAGCGCAGCAGCGCCGCGAGCTCAAGCAGAAGATGTTTGGCGATTGATCGATATCTGATGCCGCTGCGCTGTCGCTGCTTGCCGGGTTGATCGACATGGCCGAGTCCAAGGACGGAGAGAGCTTCTTCCGCAAGGTGGTGCGGTTCGTCGCCAACCCCGCCACCGACTGGTCGGAGGGGGCGTCGCGTCAGGATGACGGCCTGGATCTTGAGAAGTCCGAGCTCAAGGCGATGGTTGAGCGCAAGCGGCGCAATGACTTCGTGCGCAAGCGCGAGTTCGACACCCTGCGCAAATTGCGCCGCGAGGGCCTGTCGCCAGAGCAACTGGCGGCGTTGGGCGGGTCTTCGCGGGTCGATGACTCCGAAGTGCGCCTGGGTGGTGAGCCCGGTGCCAGCGTGCGCCCCGAGATCGGCGTCAAAGCCAAGATCGACGAGATCGAGCAGCAGATGGTGGGCGAAAACGTGGCGCGCGACGTGCCGCTGCGCCGTGCCACTGCGGCGCCCTCTCGGCGCATGCCGTTGGTGCCGCAGCATCCGACCGATTTTTACAGCGCGCCCACCGAGCCGGTGAACTTCGATCCGGCCCGTCGGCCGGGCCCGACCACCCGCGATGCGGCGTCCCACCCTGCTCTGGACCACCTGCCAGGGCTCACCGACAGCTTCTTCCCGCCCGTGGCTGCCCCAGCGGCTGCGCCCGTGGTGATGGCCTCGGGCATGGCGCCGCTGCGCACGCCGGCGGCTGGTGTCGTCAGCACCTGGGCACCGGGGGCAGCGGCCCAGGCCAAGGCCCCGGCGCCTTCGACACGCCCGGCCGTGGGCGCGCCGGCGGCAGTGGACATCGTCTTCGATGGCCCGGCCGGCCTGGCCGTTGAAGTGAGCGAGGTGGTGCACGATCCGGAGCTGGACGAGGCCGTGATCGCCTTTGCGAACGCCGACTTCAACCACTGCGAGCAATCTCTGGTCGCGTTGTGCAAACCCCAGGCCGCGCGCTACCAGCACCTTGAAACCTGGCTGGTGCTGCTGGATTTGTACCGCGCTACGGGTCAGCAGAACAAGTTTGACCAAATGTCGATGGCGTTCACCGAGCGCTTCGATCGATCATCGCCGCAGTGGTATTCGCTGCCCAAGCGGGTGGCCGATGCGGTGGCCAACGAGCGCCCCGATACCCGGGGTGTGAAGGGTGACATCGGCTGGGTGAGCCCGGCGGTGCTGGATGTGGATGCCGTCGCCCGACTGCGCTCGACCACCCTGCAATTGCCCTTGCCCTGGGTGTTGGACTGGTCGGCTCTGCAGCGGGTGGAGACCGAGGCCGCATCCCAGTTGCACCTGCTGTTTCGCCAGTGGGCGCCGCAGCCCATCGACATGCGCTGGCTGGCGGCCGAGCAATTGCTGGGTGCGCTGCAGGAAGCCGCGCCCACCGGCGTGCGTGATGCCGACCCGGCTTTCTGGATGGCCCGGCTGGAGGCACTGCGCTTGGCCAACCGGCCCGATCAGTTTGACGAAACAGCCATCGACTACTGCGTCACCTACGAGGTGTCGCCCCCGTCCTGGGAGCGTGCACGCTGCCAGGTGCGCGCCAGCAATGCCTCGGCCCCGACCAGCACGCCGTCGATGTCCATGGTCAGCGAGGTGTCGTCCAGCTTCCTTGATACCGGCATGCTTGACGTTGGCCAGCCGCAGCTGCAAGTGGCCACGGTGGAACTGTCCGGCCAGCTGGCTGGCGACATCAGCGGCATTTTGAGCCAGCTCGACCGCAAGCTGGGCGCGGCCGCGCTGGTGCACGTGTCGTGCGCGCGCCTGATCCGGGTCGATTTCATCGCTGCGGGAGACCTGCTGAACTGGGTGCTGTCCAAGCAGACCGAGAACCGCAGCATCACCTTCATCGACGCCCACCGTCTGGTGGCGCTGTTCTTCGGCGCAATGGGCATCAACGAACACGCGCGCGTGCAAGTTCCACGCGATTGACGTGCTCTGCCCAGGCGCGCCGCGTGCCTGCGGCGCTGCTTCCCGACATCCCACCTTATGTGAAGACACCATGGAACCCTTCCACGGCACCACCATCCTGAGCGTGCGCCGCCAGACCCCGCAAGGCTGGCAAGTGGCGCTGGGCGGCGACGGCCAGGTCACCCTGGGCCACATCATCATCAAGGCCACCGCCCGCAAGGTGCGCAAGCTGCACCGCGACACCGTACTGGCCGGCTTTGCCGGTGCCACGGCCGATGCCTTCACCTTGTTCGAGCGCTTCGAGGCCAAGCTCGAGAAGCACCAGGGCCATCTGGTGCGTTCGGCCATCGAGCTGAGCAAGGATTGGCGTACCGACCGCGTGCTGCGCCGGCTGGAAGCCATGCTGGCCGTGGCCGATCGGGAGGCCAGCCTCATCCTCACCGGCAACGGCGACGTGCTCGAGCCCGAGTTGGGCATCGTGGCCATCGGCTCGGGCGGCGCCTATGCCCAATCGGCCGCGCGGGCCTTGCTGCAGCACACCGAACTGAGCGCGGCCGAGATCGTCAAGCAATCGCTGGTGATCGCCGGCGACCTGTGCATCTACACCAACCAGAACCACACGATTGAGGTTCTCGAATGACACGTTCCCAATCGAAGCCGCGGGCCGAGCGCCGGGCCGCCCCAAGCCGGCCCGTATCCCCCCGGGGGCTGAGCCCGGACACGAACAGTCCAGCGGACTGCTCGTGCCTGGC
>JANOAQ010000398.1:0-3084 GCA_031411195.1 Burkholderiaceae bacterium
GCGAAGAGCGCCATGGCATGGACGTGGTGGAAGAGTTCATCGACAGCTGCCACGCACTGCAGAACCACGGGGTGGACCGCTACCGCCGCCCGGCGCGCAAGACCCTGGCGCAGGAGCTGAGTGAACGCAAGGACCGCGAGGCCTATGCCCAGCAGCAGGTCAACGACCTGTGGCGCACCCTGCCCAAGGCGGCAGAGAAAGCCGGCGCCGCCGTCGAGGCCAAGCGCTTCCCCGACGAGCCGCAGGAGAACCTGCTCTATTTCATTGAGAAAAACGCCCCGCTGCTGGAGCCCTGGCAGCGGGAGATCGTGCGCATCGTTCGTAAGGTTGCTCAGTACTTCTACCCGCAGCGCCAGACCCAGGTGATGAACGAGGGCTGGGCCACCTTCTGGCACCACCGCCTGCTCAACCAGATGTACGACGACGGCTACCTGTCCGATGGCGTGATGATCGAATGGCTCAAGAGCCACACCAACGTGGTCTACCAACCCAAGGTGACCGACAAGGGCTATTCGGGTTTCAATCCGTACGCGCTGGGCTTTGCGATGTACACCGACATCTTGCGCATCTGCGAGCACCCCACCGACGAAGACCGGCAGTGGTTCCCCGACATCGCCGGCAGCGACTGGGTGCCCACCCTGCACGCGGCCATGCGCAACTTCAAGGACGAGAGCTTCATCGGCCAGTACTTGAGCCCCAAGCTGATGCGCGATTTCCGCCTGTTCGCCATCACCGACGACGAGAAGCAAGGCGATATCGAGGTCTCGGCCATCCACGACGACAGCGGCTACCGCCGCGTGCGCGAAACCCTCAGCCGCCAGTACGACCTGGGCTCGCGCGAGCCCAACATCCAGGTGTGGAACGTCAACCTGCGCGGCGATCGCAGCCTCACGCTGCGGCACTTCCAGCACAATGATCGGCCGCTGGACGACAGCGGGCAAGAAGTGCTCAAGCACGTGGCGCGGCTGTGGGGTTTTGGCGTGCACCTTGAAAGCACCAACGCCCAGGGTGTTGTGAGCAAACACTGGACGGTGCCGGCCCCCACCCTTTGACGGCACGAACCCGCCCCGACGCGGGGTGGGTTCAAGTTGGTGCAATCGTGGCCGATACCGACGGCAGTGCCGTGCACCTTGCAGCGGCGGCAAGTGCCCATTCACTGACCAGACCGCATGCCCTCAGCCCGCCACCCCGCAGCCACGCGACCCCGTCGCCGCCTGCGGTCGACCAAGGCACACCGCCTGGACGCCGAGTCAGAGCACAGCAACCATCTTCTGCGTACCACCGCACTGCTGGCCGCCTTGCCCAATGGCGTGGTGATGCGCAATGCCTCGGGCGAGGTGATCGACTGCAACCCGGCGGCCGAGCAGCAGCTGATGCTCAGCCGCGCACAGTTGCTGGGACGTGCACCCATTGATCCGGCCTGGCAGACGATGCACGAGGACGGTCGCCCCATGCCCCGGGCCGACCGGCCGGCGATGCAGGCCCTGGCGCTGGGCGTCGGGCTGCGCGGCCAGGTGATGGGCGTGATGTCGCCCCAGGGCGACGTGCATTGGCTGCTGGTCAACGTCGAACCCGTTCTGGATGCCAAGGGCCAGCCCAGCGGCACGGTGGCCTGCTTCACCGACGTGACCGAGCAGCGCAGCCAGCAGACCTTGATGACTCACATCATCGACACGGCCGGTCTGGGCACCTGGCAGTGGGACATGCGCGGCGGCGCAATGGTCTGCAACGACCGCCTGCTCAGCATCCTGGGCTATCGGCGAGGCGAGATCGGCCTGACCCAGCGCGACTGGGCGTCGCTGGTGCATCCTGAGAGCCGGGCCGCCTGGGGTGAAGCGCTGCGCGCCCACCTGGACAACCCCGAAGTGCCCTGCCGCGCCGAGCTGCGGCTGCGCCGCCCCGATGGCGAGTGGGCCGTGGTGCAGTCCTGTGGGGTGGTGATCGAGCGCACGCCCGACGGCCGGCCCCAGCGCATGGCCGGCATCCACATCGACATGACCGAGCAGGTGCAGATGCAGGCCATGCTGCGCCACGCTGCCCGCACCGACGGCCTGACCCAGTTGCCCAACCGCGCAGCCATGTTCGAGCAGGTGCAGCAGGTGGTGGATCGGGCGCAACGCCATCCCGACTTCGGCTACGCCGTGCTGTTCATGGATTTCGACCGCTTCAAGCAGGTCAATGACACCATGGGCCATGCGGCCGGCGATGAACTGCTGCGCCAGGTGGCCCAGCGTCTGCGTGGTGCCCTGCGTGTTGGCGACGCGGTGGGCCAAGGGGCCAGCCGCGCACATTTCACCGGCAGGCATGAGACCGCAGGCCGCATCGGCGGCGATGAGTTCGTGGTGGTGCTCGAAGGCGTGAAAGGCCGCGACGAGGCCTGCACCGTGGCCCGCCGCCTGATGTACCTGCTCTCCGAGCCCTACCTGCTGGCCGGGCACATCGTGCACTCGTCGGTCAGCATCGGCATCGTCACGTCCGAGCACGCGGCCAACGATGCCAACACGCTGATGCGCGACGCCGACACGGCGATGTACGAAGCCAAGCGCTGCGGCCGAGGCCGCTATGCCGTCTTCGACCCGGGCATGCACGAGCGCGTGGCCCGTGGCGCGCGGATCGAAAGTGACCTGCGCCTGGCCCTTGAGCGGGGAGAACTGTTCGTCGTCTACCAACCGGTGGTGGAGCTGCAGAAACCAGGCCCCGGCGGGGTGGAAGCCCTGGTGCGCTGGCGCCACCCAAGCCTGGGCCTGGTCAGCCCGGTCGACTTCATCGCCGTGGCCGAAGAGTCTGGCTTGATCGTCGAACTGGGCGCCTTCGTACTGGATACGGCGTGCCGGCAATTCATGGCCTGGCAACATGCGCTGGGCCCCCTGGCGCCGGTGTCGTTGGCGGTGAACGTGTCGCCCGTGCAATTGCAGCGTTCAGGGCTGGCCGAGGGTGTGCGCCAATGCCTGGTGGGCAGTGGCATGAATCCTGAAGCCTTGCAGCTGGAGGTGACCGAAACCCTGGCCGCCCAGGACGACACCGCGCGCAGCCGGCTGCGCGAGCTCAAGGCCATGGGCGTGCGCCTGGCGCTGGACGACTTCG
>JANOAQ010000399.1:0-1691 GCA_031411195.1 Burkholderiaceae bacterium
GGGGGATGGCGGTTGCGGTCAGCCTTGCGGCCGCACCGTCAACTTGAATCGCATGGGTCGCAGGCCGGCCGGCGGTGCGGGCAGGCGCAGGTTTCGGCGGGTGTCGTCCAGCGCGGCCTGCAGCGCCTGGTCGGCGGCTGCATCACCGCCGGGCACCAGCACCAGCTGCAAGATGGCACCGTCGGCGGTCAGCGTGACGGTGAACTCGGCGGTCAGCTCGGTGGCGTCGGCGCGCAGGTGCTTCTCGATCGCATCGCGCAGCAACTGGCGCGAAGTGTTGGCGTACAGGCGCTCTTGCGCGCGGTCGGCCACGGGCGCGGCGGCCCGGCTGGCGCCACCGGCGCCCAGCACCGGGTTGCCGCCGGCGTAGTCGTTACGCACCTGGCCGGCGCCAAAGACACTGGGGCCGTCGCCGGCCGGTCCTTCCATCTTCAGCGGCTGGTTGGCGGCCACCGGCGCAGGCGCCGCCTTGGGCGCCAGATCGGGCGGCGGGGCCTTGGCATCGTCGCGCGGCGGGGGCTTGGGCTCGTCCTTGGGCGGCGGCGGTGGCGGCGGTGTGTCGGGCAGCAGCGAGATCTTGGCCACCTGCCGCTTGGCCTGGGTGGGCTTGGAAAACTGGCCCTGCAGCCACCAGCCCAGCCACCCCACGACCACGATGGCCACCACGCCCACGGCGATCCACAGCGCACGGCGGCCGGCCGGCGGGGCTTGCAGACGGTCTTCAGCCAGGCCTGCCATGCTCAGGTGCCGATGCGGCCGGTGACCAGCGCCATGTTGATGGCCAGCGTATTGCACAAGTCGATCACCGCCACCACCGCCGCGTACTGCGCCCGGGCGTCGCCCTTGATGGCCACGCTCATCTTGGGGTCGCGTGCCTTGGCGGACGCGAGCTGCTGTTGCAGTTGCGCCAGGCTGACCGGGACGCCATTGACCAGCAGCGCGCCGCCGGGCATCACCTGCACGATCTTCAGCTCATGCTGCTCGGTGCTGGGCTTGTTGCTGGGCTTGGGCATGCTGATGTTCAGGCCCTGCACCGACGCGGTGGTCATCAGGATGAACACCACCAGCAGCACGTACGCCAGGTCGAGCATGGGCGTGACGTTGATGCTGTCGTAGGGCTTGGTTTCGGTGCTGACTTGCATGGGGTCGGTCGCCGTAAGGGGTGGTCAGGGCGCAACGCGGCGCGTCACCAGGCCCAGCTCGGTGATGTCGAGCTTCTTGGCCACTTCGAGCACCTGCATCACCTTCTCGTACTGGGTGGCGGCATCGCCCTTGAGCACCACCGGCAGCGCCGGGTTGGCCGCCTTGTAGTCGGCCAGGCGGGCTTGCAGTTGCTCCAGGGTCACCGGGTAGGCGTCCAGGTAGATGGCGCCGTCGGCGGTGATGGTGATGGCGCGTGTCTGCGGCCGGGCCAGGTTCTGCGCCGCTGCCGTCAAGGGCGAATCCACCTTCACGCCCTGCACCGACGCGGTGGTGAGGATGATGAACACCACCAGCAGCACGTAGGCCAGATCGAGCATGGGCGTGACGTTGATGTCGTCATACGGCTGCAGATCACCTTTGACCTCGGCGCTCACCTCATGCCCCAAATTCTTCGGCGACGCGGGTGACGAACTCGTCGAAGAAGATCTGCATGTCGGCCGACAGGTTCTTGATGCGCGAAGCCAGGTAGTTGTAGCCAAACAGCGCCG
>JANOAQ010000400.1:0-3399 GCA_031411195.1 Burkholderiaceae bacterium
CTCGCTGAGCTGGGTGAAGGCCACAATCGCTACAAACTGCCCCGGCGCCACGCCGATCAGCTGCGCCGCCACCACGATGATGCTGTCGCGGATCAGGTCATCGAGCAGGTGGTTGCGGTTGTCGCTCCACATCGTCATCTGGCGCTGCGAGTGGTGCAACGCGTGCAGCTTCCACCACCAGCCAAACTGGTGCTGGCCGCGGTGAATCCAGTAATCGACAAAATCAAAGACCACCAGATAGACCACAAAGCCCACCAGCGCGATGTCGGTCACGCCGGGCCACAGCGCATCAAGGTGAAAGGTGCCCATGCCGGCCACGCGTAGCGCGCCGAACAGTTCGTCAAACAACGGCTCGACCGAGAAGAACAGCGCCAGTCGGAACAGGCCGAGCCGGTGGATCAGGGTGTAGACGATGTCGGTGCGCACGGCTGCGCGGTCAGTCACCACCTCGACCGGACGCCAGCGCTCCAGCGCGCGCAGCACGGTGACCATCAACCCGATTTCGATCAAGCCCACCAGCAGCCAGCCGGTCGCCTGGTAACCGTCGGCCAGCAGATTGCCCAGGCCAAAGGTGAACATCAGCGGTTGCAGCAGCCCTTCGAACAAGGCCTGCTGGGCATCGGCAAACAGATCGATCAGGGCGTCCATGGGCGGGGCTCACTTGACGGCGAAATCGGGGTGCTCGCGCAGTGTGGCAAAACACAGGCCGCGCGCCTTCAGGCCGGCGATCAAGGGTTGCAACACCACCGGCGCCCAGGCATCTTGCCGCGACCAGATGCCCAGATGGGCGACCAGGACATCGCCGGGCCGGATATTGGACAGTGCCTTGCCCAGCAGCGCTGCGTTCGGGTAGCGGTCGCTCGGCAACTCGTCGCCCAGAAAGCCGGCCGAGGCCCAGCCGACGTGGCGCCAGCCACAGCTGCGGGCCGCTGCCAGCAGAGCCGGCGATGTCTTGCCGCCAGGGGCGCGGAACAGCGGTAGCAGCTTCTGCCCCGTCATCTGGGCGAACCGGTCGGCCGGGCGCTGCAACTGCGCGCAGTACTCGGCTGCGTCCAGTACCTGGCGCTGACCGGCCCTCGGCCCCATCGACGGGCGCGTGGCCAGCCGGCCATCGGCCAGATCGGCCAGCCAGCTGTGGTGGTCCCAGGTGTGCGAGCCGAAGGCATGGCCTTCGGCGGCGCGGGCCCGCCACCAGGGCGCCCAGGTCTCGTCCAGGCTCCAGCCGCCGGTCTGGGTGCGCTCGTTGGCCAGGAAGAAACTGGCCTTGACGCCCTCATCGCGCAGCACCTGGGCAATCAATGGCGCCACGCCCATGTGGCCGGTATCAAAAGTGAGGTAGACCGGCTTGGCGCACGGCGCGGCGGCGCTGGGCAGCGCACCAGCCACCGCACCAGCCACCGCGCCGGCCCCCGCACCCGCCGCCAGGGCCAAAGGCAAAAGCAGGCGCCGCGCGGCCTCAACGTGGCGCATGGTCCAGCGTCCACACCCCGTGCGGCGAGCGCCCCACCGGAATCTGGCGCAGCACCTTGCGGGTTTCTATGTCGACGAAGGTGAGCTTGCGCGCCCAGCGTGAGCTGACCAACAAAGTCTTGCCATCGGCCAGCACTTCCATGCAATCGGGGCCGCTGGGGCCGGGCAATACGCTCACCACGGTCAAGGCCTGGGTGTCGATCAGGCTGATGGTGTTGGCTACCCGGTTGCTGACGAACAGATGCCTGCCGTCGCCGCGTGCACGGAAGGCATGGGCACCCTCGCCCGTCGCAATGCGCTGTATCAGCCTGGGCGCGGCGCTGCCCACGTCATAGACCTCCACGAACCGGTCGCCGGTGAGGCCCACAAACAGGCGCTGGTCATCGCGTGTGAGGAAAACGTCGGCCGGCATCTTGCCGCATTTGATCTTCCAGCGCGGGGCCTGCGTGGCCAGATCGATGGCCATCAACTCGTCGCTGTCCTGCAGCGAGACATAGACCACCGTGCTCTTGCTGTCGATGGTGAGGTGGCTGGGCGTCTTGGGCGCAGCCACGCGCTTGACCAGCTTCAGCGGCTTGGCAGCGTCTTGCGGCTGCCAGTGGTACAGGTCGACGTGGTCCAGCCGGTTGGCGGCCGTGACAAACCACTTCATGTCGGGTGAAAAGCGCAGTTGGTAAGGATCGACGATGTCGCCCAGCGTGCGTTGCACCTCGGCGGTGACGGGGTCGATGAAGGTCAGCGAATTGCTCAGCGCATTGGCCACCACCAGGCTCTTCTCGTCGGGCGTGAGGTAGAGGTGGTGCGGCTCCTTGCCGGTGGGGATGCGCTTGCGCTCGGTGAAGCTGACCGGGTCGATCACGCTGATGCTGGCATCCAGCGAGTTCAGCACGAAGATAGGCCGCAGCGGCCCCGCCGCCAGTACGGCAGACGTAGCCCCGCCCAACAAGGTCAAGGCCGGCAGCACGGCAGCGTGGCCGAGCAAGGCACGGCGGGAAATCAAGGAAAGCATGGGCTGGGTCTGGCGTGCGCCAAGGCAGGTTCGGGTCAACCCGTGAGTGTAGATGGGAGCCGCCGGCTAGCCAGTAGTGTGGCCAGCCAGAGGCCAGCCAGCGTGGCCCTGCTTGTCCCAGGTCAATCCGAGTCGTCGCCGCCGAGCAGTCCGCCCAATCCGGCCAAAGCGCCGGCACCGGCAAAGCCACCCAGCACCGAGCCTTCTTCACGCGAGCCGCCACGCTGCGGCGCGGCCGCAAACACGCGGCTGGCCAGGCGCGAGAAGGGCAGGCTCTGCAGCCACACTGTGCCCGGGCCGGTGAGCTTGGCGAAGAACAGGCCTTCGCCGCCGAACAAGGCCGTCTTGATCTTGCCGACGTACTGGATCTCGAAGTTGACATTGGGCGTGTAGGCCACGACGCAACCCGTGTCGACCATCAGCGTCTGGCCAGGCAACAACTCACGCTTGACCACTGTGCCGCCGGCATGTACGAAGGCCAGCCCGTCGCCTTCGAGCTTCTGCATGATGAAGCCTTCGCCGCCGAAAAAGCCCACCGACAGCTTTTGCTGGAAATGGATGCCCAGCGACACACCGCGCGCGGCACAGAGAAACGAATCCTTCTGGCAGATCAGCATGCCGCCCAACTGGCGCAGGTCCATCGGCAGGATCTTGCCGGGATACGGTGCACCGAAGGCCACGCACTGCTTTTGCTGCACCTGGTTGGTGTAGACCGTGGTGAACAACGACTCACCGGTGACCAGGCGCTTGCCCGCGCCCAGAAGCTTGCCAAAAAAGCCACCCCCACTGTTGGCACCGTCACCGAACACCGTGTCCATGCCGATGCCGGCGTCCATGAACATCATGCTGCCGGCCTCGCCGACCGCCGCTTCGCCCGGATCCAGTTCGATCTCGACGAACTGCATCTCGCTGCCGCGGAT
>JANOAQ010000401.1:0-4228 GCA_031411195.1 Burkholderiaceae bacterium
GTGCGGCCAGAAGTATTCGATGCCGCACGAGGTGGAAGACCTTCGCGACGAGACCGGCAAGGTCACCCAGGCGCGCGTCAAGACCGATGGCACGCTGGTCGACTACGAGGGCGTGGGCACCATGTCCAAGTCCAAGAACAACGGCGTCGACCCGCAGGCCCTGATCGACCAGTACGGCGCCGACACGGCCCGCCTGTTCGTGATGTTCGCCAGCCCGCCCGAGCAGACGCTGGAGTGGAACGACGCCGGTGTCGAAGGTGCGCACCGTTTCTTGAAACGGGTGTGGGGCTATGGCGCGAAGAACGCAGCAACCCTGCAGCGCGCCACTGCCAGCAACCTCAGCGGCGCCAAGCCGCGCGCCGAGGCCGCCGTTCTGCGCCGCGAAGTGCACCTGGTGCTGCGTCAGGTGAGCCACGATTACGAGCGCATGCAGTACAACACCGTGGCCTCGGGCTGCATGAAGCTGCTCAACGCGCTGGAAGGCTTCAGGCCCGACGGCAGCGATGGCGATGCGGCGGTGCTGTGCGAAGGCCTGTCGGTGTTGCTGCGCGCGCTGTACCCGGCCTGCCCGCACATTGCCCATGCGCTGTGGGCCGAGCTGGGGTTTGCCAAGGTGGTGGGCGACCTGCTCGATGCGCCCTGGCCCGCAGTGGACGAAGCCGCCCTGGTGCAGGACGAGATCGAGCTGGTGCTGCAGATCGCCGGCAAGATGCGCGGGGCCATCAAGGTGCCTGCCAGTGCCGACCAGGCCGCCATCGAAGCCGCTGCGCTGGCCTCGCCCGAGTTCGCCAGATTTGCCGAGGGCAAGCCCGCCAAGAAGGTGATCGTGGTGCGCGGCCGGCTCGTCAACGTAGTGGTTTGACCAAGCACCGCCACATGCTGCAAGGTCTGCACCCGCCCCGACGCCGCCAGCTGCTGGCCCTGGCCACCGTGGGCGGCCTGTCCGCGCTGGTGGCCGGCTGCGGCTTCGAGTTGCGGCAGACGCCGCCGCTGCCCTTCAGCCGCATCGCGTTGACAGGCTTTGGCGCGCGCTCGCCGCTGGCCGACGAGTTGCGTCTGCGCCTGGGTGCATCGACGCAGGTGGTGCCCACGCCGGCCCAGGCCGAGGTGGTGCTGCAAGCCATCATTGACAAGCGCGAGCGCAGCGTGGTGGCGTCTACCGCGGCCGGCCAGGTGCGTGAAGTGCAACTGCGCGTGCGCTTCGAGTTTCGACTCGCCTCGCCGGGCGGGCGCGAGCTGATTCCGCCCACCGAGCTGATGCTGTCGCGCGACATGAGCTACAGCGAAAGCTTTGCCCTGGCCAAGGCGCAGGAAGAAGCCGAACTCGTGGCGGCGATGCAGACCGACATCGTGCAGCAGGTGCTGCGCCGGCTGGCGCGGGCCAACCTGGCGGTGCCGGCGCTGGTGTCTGCTCCGGTGCCTGCACTGGTGCCTGCACGAGTGCCTGCTCTGGTGCCGGCCACTTCCACCCCCCGCAACTGAGGCAGCGGGCAACCACCATGCAAGTGCGCGCCGACCAGCTTGCCTCCCACCTGGCCCGCGCTCTGCAGCCGGTCTACACCATTCACGGCGACGAGCCGCTGCTGGCGCAAGAGGCGGGTGATGCCATCCGCAGTGCCGCGCGCGATGCGGGTTATGTCGAGCGCAAGGTGTGCACCGTGGCGGCCCACTTCGACTGGTCGGGCCTGCTGGGTGCGGCCCAGGCCATGAGCTTGTTTGCCGAACGCCAGCTGATCGAGTTGCGCATTCCCAGCGGCAAGCCCGGCAAGGACGGCAGCGAAGCCCTGCAGCGTTACTGCAGCCACCTGGCCGACGATGTGCTGACCATCGTGCACCTGCCCAAGCTCGACCGCCAGCAGCAGCAGAGCGCCTGGTTCGGTGCGCTCGGCCAGGCCGGCGCGGTGATCGAGGTGCTGCCGGTGGACCGCCGCAACCTGCCCGTCTGGATCGCCCAGCGCCTGGCCCAGCAGGGCCAGAAGGTGGCCGAAGGCGAAACCGGCCAGCAGACCCTGGCGTTTTTCTCTGACCGGGTGGAGGGCAATCTGCTGGCCGCCCACCAGGAGTTGCAGAAGCTGGCCTTGCTGTACCCAGCCGGTGAGCTGGCCTTCGAGCAGGTGGAAGCGGCCGTATTGAACGTGGCCCGCTACGACGTGAGCAAGCTGTGCGAGGCCGTGCTGGCCGGCCAGACCGCCCGCGTGCTGCGCATGCTTGACGGGCTGCGCGCCGAAGGCGAAGCCGCCGTGCTGGTGCACTGGCATGTGGCCGACACCATCAGCGCGCTCAAGCGGGTGAAGGATGCGTTGGCCCAGGGCAAGCCGCTGCCGGTGGCCTTCAACGAATGCCGGGTTTGGGGCGTCAAGCAGCGCCTGTACGAACGTGTGCTGCCGATGCTGGCCGAGCACCAGTTGGCCCACCTGGTGGAAGCCGCCAGCCTGTGTGATGGCGTCATCAAGGGCCTGAAGCACCCGCAGTGGCCGCTCGACCCCTGGGACGCGCTGCGCCGCCTGACTCTGCTGCTGGTGCAGGCCGTGGCCAGCCCGCCGGCGCCGCGGGGCAAGGCACCGATGTTGCGGGCGGGGCCGCGGCTGGCGTTGGAAGCGCCCTGAATTGCACTTGGGTGTTTGAGGTTTTGGCGCGAGCTCAGCCCCGGCTGGGCGGGGTGGCCGCCTGGGCTCCTGAAGCTTGTTTAAGTCGCCCGGCCGGCCACCCCACCCAACCGGGGCTGTGCAGGCAACGCTGGTGGTTGCGGAAAGAAAACCACCGAGCTGAAGCAAAGGCGCGTGTGGGTTGGCTGGGGTGCGCCTCTGCGGCGCCGAGCAGCGCAAGTTTGGCGGCCGCGCGCGCAGCGCGCTTCGTCAACACTTTCGCCGCGGATGTTTGAGCGCAGCGCCTGTCGGGCGCGTAGCGAGTTCTGCGGCGGGCCGTCGAACTGAGCAGCGCAGGGAAGTCGGCGAAGCCGACCGCTGCAGTGAAGCGCCCCGGCCAACCCGCACGCGCCTTTGCCGTACCAAAACCAAAGCCAAGAACCTCAGTAACCCCGCCCCACCACCACCAGATTCGCCAGCGGCCGGCCTTCAGCCAAAGCGGTGATGTTGGCCGCCACCGCCGCCGCCGCGCTGCGTGCATCGGTCATGGCCGCCGCGTGTGGCAGCACCGTCACTTGGGGGTGGGCCCAGTAGCGGTGCTCGGGTGGCAAGGGCTCGCTGTGGAACACGTCCAGCACGGCGTGTGAGACATGGCCAGAATCCAGTGCCGCCAGCAGATCGGCATCAACCACATGCGCCCCACGGGCCAGGTTGACCACGCCGGCACCCGTTGGCAAGGTGGCCAGCAGTGGCGCGTTGATCAAGCCCCGCGTATCGGCCGTCAGCGGCAGCAGGTTGACCAGCACCTGGGTTGTGGCCAAGGCGCCGCGCAAGGCATCAGCGCCTTGCCGCACCGCCACACCGGGCAGCGGCGCTGCCTCGGCAACTGCCGGCGCACCGCGCCGCCACACCGTCACCGGATAGCCCTGCTGCGCCAGCCGCCGCGCGGTGGCACGGCCCATCTGGCCGAAGCCCATCACCAGCACCGGCACCTCGTCAGCCCGGCGCTGGGCATGGGGCAACCAACGGCCCGCCTGCTGGTGCGCGGCATAGGTGAAAAACCCCCGGTGCAGGGCCAGCGTGGCCCACAGGGCGGTTTCGGCCATGGCCTCGTTCATGGCCGGGTCGACCATGCGCGCGATGGGCACACCGGCCGGCAAGGTGGCATCGGCCAGCAAGCGGTCCACGCCCGCCCACAGGCTTTGGATCAGGCGCAGCCCGGGCAGGCCCTGCAGGCTGCCCGGCGGCGGGTTGGCCACGATGGCCGCGTCGATGTGGGCATCGGGCACCACACCGCGCTGCAGCAGCAGCCGATGGCCCGGCAGGGCGACGCTCAGGGCGGCGGCCCACTCGGCACGCTCGGCTTCGTCGAGGTCGCCGGCCAGCAGCAGGTTCATGGACGGCTGCCCGGTAGGGCCGCAGCCTGGCTCGCAGATCGGGCGGGCAGCGCAGCCAGGCGTTGCAGCAGGCCCTCGATCGCGCACACCACCGTGGCGGCGCGCACGGCAGCGCGGTCGCCCGCAAATTGCTGGCACAAGGCGTCGGTGGCCACCTCGCCCGCCACCTCGCCCGCCACTTCTCGCGCCACAGACCGCCAGGCCCATGCCAGCCACACGGTGCCCACCGGCTTGTCGGCGCTGCCG
>JANOAQ010000402.1:0-5591 GCA_031411195.1 Burkholderiaceae bacterium
GAGGCCCCCCCCCCGGTTCAGCCCCACCCGGGGTGTGGGGTTGAGCCCCAGCAGCCGGTCGTAGCCGGCGACGTGGGCTTCCCCGGGGGTGGCGGCCGCCCGTGCCGCGCGCGCCGGGCCGGCGCCCACCGCCGCTTGCACCGCGTAGGGCCCGGGTTCGGCCAACGCCTGGGCGCGCGCCAGTGCGTGCAGGCCGCGCTGGATCAGCAGGCGGTCCCAGCGGCGCCGGTCCTGGTCGGGCAACAGCACCGGGCGGCCCTGCGCATCCAGCCGCGCGGGCAGACGCGAGGCCTGTATTTCGAGCAGCGCCGCCAGGCCATGCACCTCGGCTTCGTCGGGCAGCAGATGTTGAAGCTGGCGCGCCAGGCGCAGTGCTTCATCGCACAGCGCGGGGCGCAACAGTTGGGCGCCACTGCCGGCGCTGTGGCCCTCGTTGAAGATCAGGTAGACGACGGCCAGCACCGCGCCCAGCCGCGCGGCCCGATCGATGGGCGCGGGCAGCTCGAAGGCCTGGCCGTGCAGGGCTTTCTTGGCCCGCACGATGCGCTGGGCCACCGTGGCCTCGGGCAGCAAAAATGCGCGGGCGATCTCGGCCGTTTCCAGGCCGCCCAGCAGCCGCAAGGTCAGCGCCACCTGGGCCTCGCGCGCCAGCACCGGGTGGCAGGCGATGAAGACCAGGCGCAGCAGCTCGTCGCCGATGGCGGCCTGCTCACGCGCCGCATCGAGCTGGTCAACAAAGTCGGGCTGCACATGATGGAAGGCCGCCGCATCGTCGGCCGCCATGGCCGCGTGCTCGCGCAGCAGCATCGCGCGGCGGCGCAGCCGGTCCAGCGCCTTGTTGCGGGTGGCCGTCATCAGCCAGGCGGCGGGGTTGGCGGGCAGGCCGGCCTGCGGCCACGCCTGCAGGGCCACCAGCAGCGCGTCCTGGGCGCAGTCTTCGGCTTCGTCGAGGTCGCGCAGCAGCCGGGTGGCAACGGCGACGAGGCGGCTGCGCTCGATGCGCCAGACGCTGGCCACCAGCGCGCCAGGGTCGACGGCACGTTCAGGCGGCATCGGCCAGCCGCTTGCCTGTGAACACGGCCCGGTCGTCGATCGGCATGCCAGCGTACTCAGGCCTGCGGCGGTATTCCGCTCATGTGGACCAATTCCCAGATGTGGCCATCCAAGTCCTCGAAGCCGTGGCCGTACATGAAGCCATGGTCCACCGGCGGGCGTGGCACGGTGCCGCCCGCGGCGGCGGCCTTGGCGACAAGTTGGTCGACCTCCTCGCGGCTCTCGCAGGACAGGCACACCAGCACCTCGGTCGCGGCCTTGGCGTCGACCAGCGGCTTGTCGGTGAAGCCCTTGGCGAATTCCTCCGTCAAGAGCATCGCAAACAGGTTGTCGCCCAGCACCAGGCCGGCGCCAGCGTCGTTGGTGAAGTGCGGGTTGAAGCTGTAGCCCAAGGCCTCGAAGAAGGCTTTGCTGGCGGGCAGGTTCTTGCAGGGCAGGTTGACGAAGATTTGCTTGTGCATGTGGAAGATCCTTCAGTGGGTGGATTCGGCCAGCGCCTCGGGTCGCTGCAGCGCCGTCGGCCAGGTGGCCTTCGGCAGGTTGAACGTGATCGACACGAAAAAGCTCATGACGCCTGGCCTTCGGCAATCAAACGCAGATTCTGCAGGCCGTCTTCGAAGTCGCGGCCCACCATCTTGTCCATGTCTATGAACAAGCCCATCAGCTTGTTCATGAAGTTGGCCGGGCCGTGCATGCGCCAGTGCACCTCGGTTGCGCCGTCGGGCAGGGCCTGCAGGGCAAACTCGGCTTGGTTGTGGGCGACAAAGGGTTTCACGAAGTCCAGCTTCATCTGCACCGCCTGGCCAGGCTGCAGGCCGGTGATTTCCAGGCTTCCGGTGCCCACCTTGTCGCTTACCCAGGCGTAGCGCGAACCAAGGCCGTTGGGCGTGCCAGCGTACTGGCCTTTCATCAGCGGGTCCTTGCGCTCGTAGGGGTTCCAGCGATTGAAGCCGCGCAGCTCGCTGACCAGGGGCCAGAGCTGCCCGGCGGGCACTGCGATGCGCAGGTGGCGCTCGACCCGAAACTCATCAGGGCGCGTCGCTGCCCGGGCCAGCAGCGCCAGCACCCCGACCCCGAGGGCCAACAAGAGGTAGCTGAGCGTGCTCATGCTTGATCAGCCTCTGGCGGCAGCGCCATGTCACCACCCGGCGCAAAGTCGGCCTCTTCGTAGAGCGGGCGCACCTCGATCTCGCAGACCTGGCCCGGGAAGGGGTTGGGGAAGCGCGCCGCCCAGGCCTGGGCCTCTTCGGCCGAGCGTACCTGGATCAGCGTGTAGCCGGCGATCAGTTCCTTGGTTTCGGCGAAGGGGCCGTCGAGCACCTCGCGCCGGCCGTCGAGGTGGTAGCGCTGGCGCCAGCCCTGGCGGCTGGGGCGCAGGCCGGCACCGTCGAGCAGCACGCCGGCGCGCGCCATCTCTTCGTGAAAGGCGCCCATCTCCTCGAACAGGGGCTTGAGTTCAAGGCCGGGCGGCTCGCCGCGCTCGCTGGTGACGGTAGCGCGAACCTGGATCATGAATCGCATGGCGGATCTCCTGGGTGGACCGAGGCAGTCCGATCCGGCCTGCCTTCATCCTCTCAACGATCCACGCCCGTGTGATTCGACAAAATCAGGGTAAACACCAAGTCAAATGTAGCAAGGGCCGACGCCGCGGATCTCTACTGTCGCCCACTCGGCCGCCGGGCAGCGCTCGGCCCAGGCCAGGGCCACGCCGGCATCGTCGGTGTCGAGCAGAAAGTAGCCTCCCACCATCTCCTTGGCCTCGGCAAAAGGACCATCCCAGACCTGGGTGCCGCCGTCACGCCTGGCCAGGCGCCTGGCCGCCGTGCCCAGCGAGTTGACGCCCAGCAGCAAGCCGGCCGCCTGCAGATCAGCAGAGAAGTCCAGCATGCGCTGGTAGACCGATTCGCCGGCGTCGCGGCCGCGTTCGGCGCGCTGGCTCGAGGGTTCGACGATGAGCAGCATGTGAGGCATGGCGGGTACAGACCAAACCCGAAAGGGCCCGGCGCGGTGAATGGGTTGCACCCGACTTTGGCACAGGTGGTGTGCAGGCGCGCCAATGCGCATGGCTGGGCCGTGCAGGCCTGCTTCTGACGAAGCGATTTGCGCGGCGTCTGTCAGGCCGTGCGGGCACCTCGTTTGCCCGCCCGCCCGCCCGCCCCGCCCCGCATAGATCCCCCGAGGAGAACCCCATGTCCACCGTCCAGGAATTCACCCTTGCCGACAAGCAGGCCACCGTGGCCGGCATCACCCGGCTGATCAACCGCCACCTGCGGGGCAGCAGCCTGCGCCGGGTGGAGGTTCGCTTTTCGACCCAGGCCAGCCAGCCCTTCGACCCGAACGTGGCGATGCCACAGATCAAGGGCCTGCTGCGCGAGCACGGGCTGGCGGCGGTGGAGGTGTCGGTGCGCGCCCTGGAACTGGCCATCGACGACGCTGCCGGCGAGCACCGGGTGCGCCTGCTGCACAAGGAGATGACGCAGCCCGCAGCCGGCGCCGCCACCGTTGGCAACCGGTTCGGGGGCCGGTTCGAGGGGCTGTTGTCGCACCTGTTGCCCGCCCGCCTGGGCCGTGCGCCGCAGGCGGGCCAAGGCAGTACCCAGGTGCTGGCACCGCAGCCCCAGCCCGTGGCGCCCCAGCCGCCGGCCGAGCCGGCCTTGCCGCAGAAGCGCGCGGTCGAACTGCTCAAGCAGGCCCTGGCCGTGGCCGTGCGCGACGAAGGCCCGATGCTGGGCGACGTGGCCGTGCAAAGCCTGCACATCACCGTGCGCCAGGCCGGCCTGCACCAGGCCTTGGACCCGCTGGTGGCGCGTGATGCAGCGGGTGCGGGGCTGTGGGCCGCGCGCCTGCTGGCCGAGCACCGGATCGCCGCTGCCCCCGGCCTGCGCGTGGCCTACACCTACAAGCCGCCTCAGCAGGGTGAGCACACCGAGGTGGTGGTCGGCTCCGATGTCGAAATCCACCTCTCGCGTGAGGCGCTGGCAACCGTGCCCGCGCCCCGCACGGTCCCGGCGGTGCGCCCGGCCCCGGTGCCCACGCACGACGACGCCGTGCCCATGCCGGCCCGCTGGCCCGCCCAGGCCGCCGGGCTACCGCAGGCCCTGGCCGACCCTTGCCTGGGCACCATCATGCCGATGGACTGCGTGGCCGACAGCGTGGACGAAGGCGCCACGATCATGCCGCGTACCGTGCTGCCCCAGGCTGCCCTGACCGTGCGCGTGCTGGGGACCACCGAGTGCAATTTCGACACCCCCTTCGAGCTGCACTTCGACGCCCTGCCCGCCACCTTCGACCGCGCGACCCTGCAGCGCGGCGGTTTTGCCGCGCGCCACGGCGCCGCCCTGCGTGTGGCCAGCCAGAGCTGCCCGCTGGTGATCGACCGCGACGCCGACGGCGGCTTGGTGCTGCGTGCCAGTGCCCGGCCGGGCACCACCGAGTTGCCGATGTACTTTCGGGCCGACAACCAGGCCGGCGTGCTGGGCACGGTGTTGCTGCGTACCCGGGCCGAGGTGCTGGTGGTCAACGGCCCCCTGCCCCTGGTCGATCCGGCCAGCGGCGAGCGCCTGCACCCGCTGGTGATCGCGCTGGCCCTGGCTGGCGCAGCGCCGCCGGCCCGGCACCATCGGCTGCCTCCTGGCGCTTGATCTCTGCGGCCTCTGTGGCCTCTGTGGCGGCCAGGCTGAGGCCATGGGGCCGGTCAGGACTCGCCACGCGAGCACACGCCACAGGCCAGCGCCAGCACCACTGCGCAGCCGCGCCTCGCGTGGCAAGCCCTGAGCGGCCCCATGACCTCCACCTGGCGGACACGCTGGTGGAACCCGGCGGTCCTGACACCCGTCGCACCCTGGTTTGCTGCCAGCACCCACGTTGTCGCTCACAAGGCCCGGGCTGTGGGGCCGGGCAGGGCTGGGTACGCGAAGCGCGGAGGAAACCTGGGTAAGGCCACGGTGCCAGTCCGTGTGCTCGCGTACCCAGCTCTGAACGGCCCCGCAGCCTCGGCCTTGCCGTCGCGCAGCCACGATGCGGGTCTTCAAAAAAGCACCGGACGAGGCCCCGCCGGCCCCCGCCAGCGCTCAACCCGGCGTGAAGGTGTTGCGCGTGCCGTCGTGGGCCACGCGCCCGCGCCGGCCGAGAAAATCCACTGTCTCCATTTCGGCCCACAGCGCTGGGTCGGCCGGGGTGTTGGCGATGAAGCGGGTGCCGTCGTCCAGCCGGCCGATCACCACGCCATTGCTCGGGCCCTTGCCGTCGTGGCTGACGGTGTAGGTCTCGACCTGGGCGCTGCCTTCGGCCAGCTCGGCAAAGGGCGGCTTGGGCACGCTGCTGTTCAGGTGCGTCTGCAGGATGGTCGGGTCTTGCGGGGCGAAAGGCGTGGCCGGTGCGTCGGTGCTGTACAGCCCGGCCGAATGCTTGGTGAGGTAGTTGCCATTGGCGGTGACCAGGCCCAGCCGGCCGGGCGTGGCGCGCACGCGCTGCACCATCTGTGCGATCGCGTGCGTCACGTAGTTGTTGCCTGGCCCGCCGAAGTAAGGCAGGCCGCC
>JANOAQ010000403.1:0-1775 GCA_031411195.1 Burkholderiaceae bacterium
TGATGCGCCTGGAGGCGGTGACACCCGCCCGGGCCGTGCCCCTGGAGGCCGTGCAAACGGCGGTGCTGCAGGACTGGACCGACGCGGTCATGGCAGAGCAGCGCACCGCGGCCGTGCGGGCCCTGGCGGGCAAGTACAAGATCAAGACCGAAGCAGCCCCCCGATGAGCGACAGCCTGAGCGCCGTGAACACCGCGATGCGCCCCTGGCGACGGCGCCTGTGGCGCTGGCTGTGGGCCTTGGGCCTGGGCGGGCTGGGCCTGGCGGCGGCGGCGCATGAGATGAGCATGGCCGAGATGGACGTGCGCGAGCTGGCCCATGGCCAGTTTCTCTGGCAATGGACCGCCAGCAACGAACGCCAGGCCGGTGCCATGGACCTGGTGCCGCAATGGCCCAGCGGCTGCCAGGCCGATGGCAGCCGGCTGCAATGCGGGCCGGGCGGTTTGCAGGGCACATTGGCGGTGGACGGCGTGGGCCAGCGCTACTCGGCCGCCATGATCAAGGTGCACTGGCTGGACGGGGGCGCTCGGGTCTACACCCTCACCGCCTCGCAGCCCACGGTGCAGTTGTTCGGCGCAGCCGACGATCCACGCGGCCTGGGCGAGATCGTTTCGGCCTACACCGTGCTGGGCATCGAGCACATCCTCAGCGGCATCGATCACCTCTTGTTCGTGGCGGGCTTGTTGTTCCTGGTGGGCTTCCAGCGCCGCTTGTTGTGGACCATCACTGCCTTCACGGTGGCGCACAGCCTGACGCTGGCCAGCGCCGCGCTGGGCTGGCTCACGCTGCGGTCGGCGCCGGTGGAGGCCTGCATCGCCTTGTCCATCGTGCTGGTCGCGTCCGAGGCGCTGCGCGAGCGGCAGACCCTGGCGCGACGCTTGCCGGCGCTGGTGGCGTTCGTCTTCGGCCTGGTGCATGGCCTGGGCTTTGCCGGCGCCTTGCAGGCCATCGGCCTACCGCAAAAGCACCTGGTCACGGCCCTGCTCACCTTCAATCTGGGCGTGGAAATCGGCCAGTTGCTGGCCGTGGGCGCGGTATGGGCGCTGGTGCTGGCGGTGCGCCGCCAGCCTTGGGCGGCCCGCCTGCGTGTGCCCTTGCTCTACGTCATCGGCGTGCTGGCGGCCTATTGGTCGTGGCTGCGCCTGGCGGCGGTGGTGGCCTGATCAAGCACAAGACATCGCGCCAACCTCAATCGGCATGGGCCCGGCGCCAGCCGGCCCGCTCGTCCAGCGCATGCGCCTTGCGCACCACCGGGTTGTAGGCCATGTCGCCAAAGTCTGACGCATCCACCCGTTGGAAGTCGTCCAGCCCGGCACCGGCCTGCGGCCAGGTGGCGGGGGCCTGGGCGTGCAGGGCGATGCGCTCGAACAGCACCTGGCCTTGAGGTCCGCTGCGGGCCAGTCGCACCGGCAGCTGGGCCACGGTGTCCCACAGCAGATCCACCTGCTCTTGGCCGATGCGGCCCCGCAGGGGCAGCGCCGCACCTGCGCGGCCTGGCTTGCCAGCGGGCCGCAGCGCCTGCAGTTGGTCGGCTGGGAACAAGGTGGCCAGTGCGCCCCAGTCCACCATCACCTCCAGGGCCCGCAGCTCGCCGGCGCTGTAGTCGATCACGTGGCGGTCGCTGCGCATTACCCGCTGCAGGTCTTGCGCCAGCTGGGCGGCGGTCTGGTAGCGGCGTTCGGGTTTGACCTCCAGGCACCGCAGGATCACCTCCTGCAGCCAGGGTGGGCAATCCTTGCGCAGGGTGCGGGGCGGCACCGGGTCGATGTACAGGCG
>JANOAQ010000404.1:0-1618 GCA_031411195.1 Burkholderiaceae bacterium
AAGGTCTGCAGCACCGCGCGCTTGCGCGTGCGCGCATAGAGCGCCATGGCCGCGCCCACGCCGAGCAAGCCGCCGTGGAAGGACATGCCGCCCTTCCACACCGCAAACACCTCCAGCGGGTTCTGCAGGTAGTGCGACAGGTTGTAGAACAGCGCATAGCCGATGCGACCGCCCAGCACCACGCCCAGCACGCCCCAGAACAGCAGGTCTTCCACATCGCGCCGGCTCCAGCCGGCATTGGCATACCAGGGCTGGCGTGCACGTGCCGCCGCCAGGGCCATGAACAGGCCGAAGGCCACCAGGTAGGTCAGGCCGTACCAGTGGATCTGTACCGGGCCCAGTGACAAAGCCACCGGGTCGAACTGGGGATGCACGAGCATCGAGGGCTCCGTGTTGAAGGCATTGGCCTAGTTGGCCGCCGTGCGATTGTCGCTGCTGTGGCGACCGGCTCGGTCAGACGGCAGGCTTCGGTTGTGAGCGAACGTGCGCCTGCACCTCGGCCTGCACCTCGGCCCGTACATGCGCGACGAAGCGTGCCACCACCGGCGCGGCGCCTTCGCGCCAGACCAGGCTGGTTTCACAGCGCAGCCCGGCGTCGGCCACCGGGCGATAGACCACCCCTGGGCGCTGCAGGCGTGTCACGGATTCGGGTACCCAGGCCGCGCCCATGCCGGCGGACACCAAGTTGACGATGGTCTGCATCTGGATGGCCTCTTGCCCGATGTGCGGCGTGGCGCCGCGGGCGCGGTAGGCCGCCAGCACGCTGTCGAAGAGCGACGGCGCGATCGCGCGAGGAAAGATCACCAGCGGCTCGGCCGCCACGTCGGACAGCTGCAGCGCTTTGCGCCTGGCGGCGGGATGCGATTCGGGCAAGGCCATCACCATGGGCTCCTGCTGTACGGCCCAGGCTGCAAAACCAGGCGGCGCCGCACCCGGCGCATGCAAGACGAAGCCGGCGTCGATCTCGTCGGCGTCGAAGGCGGCCAGTTGCACGTCCAGCGTGGCTTCTCGCAGTTGCAGCTGTACGTCGGGGTGGACATCACGAAAGCTGCGCAGCCAATCGGGCAAGGGACCGTAGGCGATGCTGGACACGAAAGCCAACCGCAACTGCCCGGCCAGCCCGGCGGCTGCCGCCTGGGCCACCCGCGGCAAGGCCTCGGCGGCCGCCAGCAGGCGACGCGCCTGGGGCAGCAGGGCGGCGCCGGCGGGGGTCAGCGCCACGCTGCGCCGGGTGCGGGCAAACAACGGCACGCCCAGCGTGCGCTCCAGGCCCTGCATCGCCTGGGTGAGCGGCGGCTGGGTCATGTGCAGGCGCATTGCCGCCCGGCCGAAGTGCAGCTCTTCGGCCAAGGTGACGAACTGGCGCCACAGGCGCAACTCGATCATTGATAGGTTTGACCAACGATTTTGATGGTCACAAATATATTGGACGGTGAGTCGTGTCGCGCGTAAATTCGCGCCCTCGCCTGCCGATCCCCCCGGAGACACCCCATGAGCATCAACCGCCGCAGCAAGAACATCACCGAGGGCGTGGCCCGCGCGCCCAACCGCAGCATGTACTACGGCATGGGCTACACCGAGGGAGACTTCGGCAAACCGATGATCGGCGTGGCCAATG